>JAISUL010000078.1 GCA_031272145.1 Synergistaceae bacterium | reverse complement strand
GCTGACCCCGCGCTCCGTGGTGGCCTATCTCGACCGCTACGTCGTGGGGCAGGACGACGCCAAGCGCGCGGTGGCCATAGCCCTGCGCAACCGCGTCCGGCGGAGGGCTCTGCCGGAGGAGATGCGGCGGGAGATAGCGCCGAAGAACATCCTGATGGTCGGCCCCACCGGCGTGGGTAAGACCGAGATAGCCAGGCGCCTGGCCTCGCTGGTGGAGGCGCCGTTTATCAAGGTCGAGGCGACGAAGTTCACCGAGGTCGGCTACGTCGGGCGGGACGTCGAGGCTATGGTCAGAGACCTGGTCGAGGCCGCCGTGTCCATGGTGCGCAAACGGATGCTGATGGACGTTCAGGAGCCGGCCAAGGAGCGCGCGGAGCAGCGCCTGATAGACGCCATGCTGCCACGGCCTGAGAAGCGCAACATCATCCCCGACCTGATGCGCGTGTTCGGGGCCGAGGCGCCGGATGGCGAGGAGAAGCAGCAGACCGAGGACGCCTCCCGCAGCGAGGCCACGCGCGCCAAGCTTCTGGGCATGCTTCGGGACGGCAAGCTGGAGGAGCGCGAGGTCGACGTGGAGGTGGCGGAGAGCTCCGTCGTGGGCATGCCTATTTTCGGCTCGGCCATGGACTCGATGGGGATAAACCTCAGCGAGCTGCTGGGCGGGATGCTCCCGAAGAAGTCCAAGCGCCGCCGCCTGAAGATCTCCGAGGCGCGCCGGATACTCACAGCCGAGGAGGCCGACAAGCTGATAGACGCGGAGGCCCTCTCCAAGGAGGCCGTCGACAAGGCGCAGGAGGACGGCATAATCTTCCTGGACGAGATAGACAAGATCGTCGCGAAGGGGTCGGGAGGGTCAAGCCCCGACGTCAGCCGCGAGGGGGTTCAGCGCGACCTGCTGCCCATCGTGGAGGGTTCGGTGGTTCAGACGCGCTATGGCCCCGTGAAGACCGACCACGTGCTGTTCATAGCGGCGGGGGCGTTTTCGGGGGTCAAGCCGGCCGACCTGATACCGGAGCTTCAGGGCCGCCTCCCCATACGCGTCGAGCTCCAGCCCCTGAGCGCGGACAACCTGAAGCAGATTCTCCTTGAGCCCGAGAACAGCCTCCTCAAGCAGTACAAGGCCCTGATAGGCACTGAGGGCACGGAGCTCTGCCTGACGGACGAGGCCGTGACCGAGATAGCGGTGCTCGCCAGCAAGATGAACTCCGAGATGGAGGACATCGGCGCCCGCAGGCTTCACACGATGCTGGAGCAGCTTCTGGAGGACATCAGCTTCTCCGTGTGCGACGAGGACAAGCCGATCGTGGAGATCGACGCGGCGTTTGTCCACGAGAAGCTGGACAGCCTGGTGGAAGACCGCGACATCCGCCGCTATCTGCTTTAAGTCCGTTGGGGGGAAATTGGCAGTTGCAAAGCGACAAGATCCGCAATTTGGCTATCGTAGCCCACATAGACCACGGCAAGACCACGCTGATAGACTCGATCTTCAAGGCGGCCCGCGCGTTCGGCGAGCACTCGCGCGAACATGGCGTGGAGCGGGTGATGGACTCGGGGGCTCTGGAGCGGGAGCGCGGGATAACCATCCGCTCCAAGCCCTGCGCGGTCGAGTGGGGCGGCTACCTGATAAACATCATCGACACGCCGGGCCACGCCGACTTCTCCGGCGAGGTCGAGCGAGTCCTCTCGACCGTGGACTCGGTCATCCTCGTCGTGGACGCGAACGAGGGGCCAATGCCTCAGACCCGCTACGTGCTCAAGCACGCCCTGTCCATAGGCATGAGGCCTCTTTTGTTCATAAACAAGGTGGATAGAGCCGGGGCCGACCCGCGCAGCGCTTTGAACGCGACGTTCGACTTGTTTTTCGAGCTCGGAGCGTCGGACGCTCAGGCGGACTTCCCCGTGCTCTACGGCTCCGGCTTGGCAGGCTGGGCTGTGAGTGACCTATCCGACCCGCGGCGCGACAGTATGGACGACCTTTTCAGCACGATAATCGAGCACGTCCCAGCGCCCCTCGTGAAGCCGGACGCGCCGTTCCTCATGCAGGTGAGCACCCTGGCGTGGAACGAGTACGTCGGGCGCATAGGCTGCGGCAAGATACTCCAGGGCAGCATCAAAAAGGGAGCGCCGTTTACAAGGACGTCCACGAGGTGGCGCTCACCCACCCACGAGGACGGCTGGGAGGTCACGGCGACCGAGACTGCGAGGGTCGCCCAGCTTTGGGTAACGCGCGGCCTTGAGCGAGTTGAGGTGGACGAGGTCTTCGCCGGCGACATAGTCTGGCTGACAGGCCCCTCCGAGATAGAGATAGGCGACACGTTCTCCGCCCCCGAAGCGGCAGAAGCTGTATTACTGCCCCCTCTGGCCATCGAGGAGCCCACCGTGTCGATGTTTTTTCTCGTGAACTCCGGCCCCTTCGCCGGGCAGGAGGGACAGGCAGTGACGCTGCGGCAGCTGAAGGCGCGGCTGGAGCGCGAGATGCGAGTCAACGTGTCGCTGCGCATGGAGGACCTGGGCAGGCCCGACGGGGTGAAGGTCTCCGGCAGGGGCGAGCTCCAGCTGGGCATTCTGATAGAGGAGATGCGCCGCGAGGGCATGGAGTTCTGCGTCTCCAAGCCCGAGGTCATCACGGAGACGGTGAACGGCCAGCTGACAGAGCCATACGAGATGCTCACCATCGACGTGGGGGACGAGTTCCAGGGGGTGGTGTTCGAGAAGCTGTCGCGGCGCCGTGGCAAGGTCAAGAGCGTCTCGAACCAGGGCAGAGGCGTGTCGCGCATCGAGTTCGAGATACCCATGCGCGGGCTCATCGGCTATCGCGGGGAGTTTTTGACGGACACCCGCGGCCTCGGGATAATGTCGAGCTGCTTCGCGGGCTACGGCCCATGGGCGGGCGAGATGTCCGGCAGGGGCAGGGGCGCCCTGGTCAGCTTGGACACGGGCGAGGCCACGGCGTACCAGCTGGAGAACCTCCAGGACAGGGGGGTACTTTTCATATCGCCTCTGGAGCGGGTCTACGCCGGAATGATCGTCGGGGAGAGCGCCAGGCCAGGCGACATCCCGTGCAACCCCACGAAGAAAAAGCAGCAGACGAACCACCGCTCGGCGACGAAGGAGCTCACGACCAAGCTGGACGTCCCGCGCCGAATGTCCTTGGAGAAGGCCATGGAGTGGATCGAGGACGACGAGCTGGTGGAGGTCACGCCGCAGTCGGTGCGCCTGAGAAAGGCGGTGCTGGACGAGCGCGAGCGCAGGAAGGCGGCGCGAAAGGCCGAGTCTTAGTAGAGGCGCAGCTGCTCCGGTGCGTTTGTCCCCTGTGACTTGCGCTCCTCCAGAAGGCGCGACAGAGACGACCTTTCCACCCCCTCCTCCTCGAAGATTTTAAGAAGCTCTTGGGCGCGGCGCAGCACAGGCTTTGGCAGACCGGCCAGACGCGCGACCTCGATTCCGTAGGACTTGTCCGCCGCGCCGCGCACCACTTGGTGGAGGAAGTGTATCCCGTTGCTGTCCTCCGACACCGACATGCTGTAGTTATGGACTCCGTCGATGTGCTCCTCCATCTGCGTCAGCTCGTGATAGTGAGTCGCGAACAGGACGCGCGGCGCCGTCCAGCTAGGGCTGTCCCCCTCGCACAGGTACTCCAGCACGGCCCACGCTATGCTCATTCCGTCCCAAGTCGCGGTGCCCCGCCCTACCTCGTCAAGGATGACCAGGCTGCGCGGCGTCACGTTGTTCAGGATGTCAGCGGTCTCCAGCATCTCGACCATGAACGTGCTGTTGCCCCGCGTGAGGTCGTCCCTTGCGCCTATTCGAGTGAACACGCGGTCTATAATTCCGAACTCGCCCGAATCCGCCGGAATCCACGAGCCGGCCTGAGCCATCACGGCCAAAAGCGCGGTCATCCTGAGCCACGTCGACTTCCCAGCCATGTTCGGCCCCGTCAGGATGATTATGCGCGACCCGCCCATCGTGGAGAGGTCGACGTCGTTTGGCACGAAGGGCAGCATGGCCTCCAGAACGGGGTGCCGGGCGCCGCGTATCGTCAGGCCGCTGCCGCCGTTCACAACCGGCCTCACGTAGCCGCGCTCCAGAGCGGCCCGAGCCAGAGATGCGACGCAGTCCAGAAGCCCGGCGAGCCTCCCAAGAAGCTGCACGTTCATCCCGTCGTCCAGCACCCGCTCGACTATTGATTTGAAAATCTCCGCCTCTATTCGCTCTATCTCCGAGGCGGCGCGGTTCAGCTTGTCCTCGAACTCGCGAAGCTGCGGCGTCGTGAAGCGCTGCGCGTTCGCCAGAGTTTGGCGCCGGACGAACCTATCAGGTAAAGCCGCGGTTCTGCTCGCCTCAAGGTAGTAGCCGAAGACGCTGTTGTGTCCGATCTTCAGGCGCACGCCGGTTTCGGCGCGCTCGTGCTCCAGGTACTCGTCGAGCCGCGTAGTGCCGTTCTCGCTCATCTCGCGCCACGACGCCAGCTGGGCGTCGAACGACGATCTAATTACCGGCCCCTGCCCCAGAGCGTTCGGCAAAATTTCCTCCAAAGCTTCGTCGAGGTACCCGAGTAATAATGACAGGTCGGGAAATGCGCGCAGCACCTCGGCCAAGGGCTCGGCTAGCGTCATACTGCGCAGCCTCGGCATGAGCCTGAGCGTGTCGCGGATGGCGCGGACGTCTCCCGGCGTCCCGGTCCCCATCGCCAGGCGCGCGCAGGCCCTCTCCACGTCGCGGCACTCCGCCAGCGCGTCCTGAAGCGCAGCGAGCACCGCCGGGTCTGACACAAGGCAGCCGATGTAATCTTGGCGCTTGGCTATGGCAGCCACGTCCATCAGGGGGCGGAGGAGCCAGTCCCTCAGAGACCTGCGGCCCATAGGCGTGCGGCACCGGTTCAGCGCCGCGAAGAGGGAGCCGTTCCGCGAGTCGCCGGCCTCCGGCAGTATCTCTAGGTTCTTTATAGTGGCCTCGTCCAGGTACATATACTCTAGCGATTTGAGCTTGGTGATTTTGAGGACGTGCCGGACGGCGCTGAACTGGGTCGACGAAAGGTAGTTCAAGACAGCCCACGCGGGGCCTACGCAGGGGTCTTCCTCGGAGGCGCGGCCAAGTCCGATGCCCTCAAGGCTTCGCGTTCCGATGACTGACTTCAGGTGCTCGGCTGCGGAGGAGGCTCGGAATATCTCGTTCGGCTGCGCCAGGGCCGCGAAGGTTCGCAGGGACGGGGGGAGGTCGTCGGGCTTGAGGCTAGCCGGGTGGAGGAGCTCGCCTGGGTTGAACGCCGACACGAACGCGGCTCCCTCTGGCACGGAGAGAGTCCCAGCCTCCAGACGCCCGGTTCCGGAGACGAGAAGCGCCACGGCCATGCGCGCCTCCCCGCCGCCGCCCTTCACGAGCATGACCGCGGCGAGGCGTCCGGCGCTGTCGCCGCCGGAGCGGCCTTCGTCGGAGTTCTCGGCGTCGGGCACCCAGGTGCCTGGCGTTATGACTCTCACGACGCGGCGCGCCACAATTTTTCCTGGCCCTTGCCCTGGCCCCGGCCCTTGTTCGGCGCCTTGCCCCTCTATTTGTTCGCATATTGCTGCCCTATGGCCGGCGCGAATAAGCCGTGCGAGGTAGCCCTGCAGCGCGTGCCTTGGTATGCCCGCCATAGGTATGCTCTTCTCCGGATCCCTGCTGGTCAGCGCAATGCCGAGCGTTGACGAGACGACGCGGGCGTCGTCGAAGAAGCACTCGTAAAAATCCCCCATGCGGAACAGCAGCAGAGCGTCGGGGTATTCATCCTTCCACTGCTTGTATTGAGCCAGCCACGGGGTGAGCTTCACCCCGTCAGGAATCGTCAATTACATATCACTTCCGTTTTTTGCAGCGTCCACTGGGGGCGCGTTTATCACGTTCATTGCCCTTTCCGAACCGAGCGTCAGCCATGAGTAGACGCCCTTTTCCGCCCTGTCCATGATGTCGGGAAACAGAGACATCTCGTCCGAGGACAGGTGTCCAAGCACCCAGCTTATTTTGTTGGCCCCGTCGCCTACGCCTATGCGCAGGCGCGGGACGGCGAGCGAACCGAGGCAGGCCAGCACCGAGGCGAGCCCCTTGTGTCCGCCGGCGCTGCCCTTGGCGCGGAGCCGGAGCTTCCCAAACGGCAGCGCCGTCTCGTCGCACACGACCAGCACGTCGGAGACGTCAAGCTTGTAGAAGTCGAACACGTCGCGCACGGCAAACCCGCTGAGGTTCATGAAGGTCGTGGGCTTCAACAGCACGCAGTCGGAGCTAAGGCGCCAGAACTCCCCTCGGAACTTCTCCGACGCTCGCCCCAAATCCCGCGCCATGTGGTCTATGACTGCCCAGCCCATGTTGTGGCGCGTGTAGACGTACTCCTGACCTGGGTTGCCGAGCCCGACTACCAGCCTCATGCCGCTTTACGTCCGGTCTAGCTGTCGTCGGCCTCGGCCTTCTTGCCCTTGCCCACGACCTCGACCTCCTTCTCCTCCGCCTCGGCTGCCTCCTCCTCGGCCTTGGGCGCTGCGACTATGGCCACGACCTCCTCGGGGTCTGCGAGTATCTCTATGCCCTCGCCCGGCTTCAGGTCGGAGACGTGGATGACGCCGCCGAGCTCGAGCGCCGAGACGTCCACGTCGATGAACTCCGGTATGTTGACTGGCAGGGTCTCTATCTCGATCTCGCGGAGGTTTTCGAGCACCCCTCCGTCCTTGATGCCCTGGCATGCCTCGCGGCCAAGGACCCTCACCTGAGTGTTCACGGTGATCTTGCGGTCCTTGAGCAGGCGCATGAAGTCGATGTGAATAACACGCCCGCTGAGCGGGTCGCGCTGCGCCGCGCGCACGATGCACATCTCCTCGCCGCCGCCCGGCAGCGTGATGAGCAGCCGAGCGCTCTCCCACCGCCCCGACCCGAGCAGCCTGGTTATCTTGTCATGGCTGACCTTGCCCGCGACCGGCGCGGGAAGCTCCGGCCCATAAAACACACAAGGAGTATACCCCTCCCGCCGCAGCGCCCTGTTAGCGCTCTTCCCAGCCACGTCCCGCGGCTCCATCTCGATCTTTACAATATCGGACATGAAAACAGCTCCTTAACCTATACTTTAGCCACATCGGCGTGGCTTCCCGTGCGGTACAAAACCAGGGATTCGCCGAATGTCCCTAGCATACGCCGCCGTGAAGCGCAGCGTCAGCGGTCGAGTCCGCATTTCCGCAGGTCGGAACACGCCGTCAGTTTGCTCAAGCCCTCCGCTTCGGCGAAGGCGGCGAGGGTTTCCTCGTTTGGCTGGTAAAGCTCGTCGAACTCCGGCTCGGCGTCTTTTCGCGGCGCTAGGCTGACTCCTCCGAAGCCGCGGGCTGCGCGGGGCTTTGTGACGGTGGTCATGTTATCACCCCTCGAACAGGCTGCTTACCGACCTGTCGCTGTGCACTCTCAGGATCGCCTCGGCGAAGAGCGGCGCCATCGATATTCTGGTGATGCGGTCGGAGCGCTTGTGCTCCTGGAGCGGCACCGTGTCCGCAAAAATCATGCCGTCTATTGCGGACGCACCTATGCGCTTCATCGCTGGGCCGGAGAGCACCGAGTGAGTCGCACACACCACCACGGAGCGGCAGCCTCGCTCCTTCAGGGCGTTCGCGGCGTTGCACACTGTGCCGGCGGTGTCCACGATGTCGTCGACTATGACGGCTGTCTTGCCCTTGACCTCGCCGATTATGTCCATGGCCTCGCAGAAGTTCGCCACCTCGTAAGACCGGCGCTTGTCCACCACGGCCAGGTCGGACTTCAGCGCTACCGCTACCCTCCTGGCCCTCACCATGCCGCCGACGTCGGGCGAGACGACCACCACGTCGCCGCGCTTCAAGTCCGCCTCGTACTTCTCCTTGACGTAGGAGGCCAGAAGCGGCATCCCCGTCAGGTGGTCCACCGGTATGTCGAAAAATCCCTGAATCTGCCCGGCGTGAAGGTCGGCTGTGATGACCCTGTCCGCGCCGCTGTTGGCCAGCAGATTCGCTACCAGCTTGGCCGTTATCGGCTCCCTCGGCTTGCTCTTCCTGTCCTGACGGGCGTAGCCGAAGTACGGCATAACTACGTTCACCCTGTTGGCCGACGCCCTCTTGAAGGCGTCTACCATTATAAGCAGCTCCATCAGGTTGTCGTTCGCCGGAGACGAGGTGGGCTGGATGACGAACACGTCCGAACCCCTAACGCTTTCGTCTATGGAAAGGCCCATCTCTCCGTCCGAAAAACGATAGTGCCGCGCGGACGAAAGCCCCAGACTCAGCTCGTCGCAAACGCGTTTGGCAAAATCAGGATGCGCCGTACCTGAAAAAATTTTAAGATCTTTCACGCCCGACACAACGCCCACCCCCTACGCTTCTCGCGCGGTTTTTCTGGATGCCCAGCCCTCTATGTTCCTCTGCCGCGCCCGCCCCACGGCTAAGGCGCCATCCGGCACGTCCGCGGTTATGGCCGAGCCGGCGGCGGTCGTCGAGTCAGCCCCGAGGGACACGGGCGCGACCAGCATCGTGTCGCTGCCTACAAAGCAGCGATCCCCTATCTTAGTCGGCAGCTTGGAGACGCCGTCGTAGTTGCAGGTTATCGTACCCGCGCCCACGTTGGCAAGCTCGCCTATGACCGCGTCACCCATGTAGGACAGGTGCGCGACCTTGCTCCCCCGGCCCACGGCCGTGTTCTTGAGCTCGACGAACTTCCCGGCGAACGCCTCCTCGCTCAGCACCGAGCCCCCCCTTACGTACGCGAAGGGCCCAGCCGACGCTCCGTCCTTTAGCTCGCTGTCCTCGACGACGACGTAGGGCGCGAGCCTGACTCCGGCCCCGAGCCGCGCGTTGTTCAGCACGCAGCCGACGCCGACCACGCTCCCCCGCCCGACGAAGGATTTCCCTAGGATCACAGCGCCAGACATTATCTCAACGTCCGGCTCGACCTCGGCGTCGGGCCCCACCCACGCTGAGTCCGCGTCCATGAACCTGACGCCCATCTCCATCAGCGAGGACAAAATCCTGCCCCTCATCAGCCGCGTCACCTTGGCGAGGTCGGCCTGAGTGTTCACCCCTAGGCACTCGCAGGAGTCCACCTCTATGGCCGCGACCGCGCCTCCGCCCGCCGATATGGCGTTCACCGCGTCCGGCAGATAGTACTCGTTCTGGGCGTTGTCGTCGCTCAGGCCGTCTATGACCGAGGCGAGGGCACGCGCGTCGAACACGTAGCAGCCGCCGTTGACCTCCTGTATCTTCCGCTGCGCTGGCGTCGCGTCCTTATCCTCGACTATGGAGAGAGTTTCGCCTGATCGGACGACGTGGCCGTAGCCCCGCGGGCTTGGCATCGTGAAGCTGAGCAGGACGCAGGCCGCGCCGGACGACGCTTGAAATTCGACAAGGGATTGAACCGTTGCGCGTCTGAGGAGAGGGAGGTCGCCGTTGAGCACCAAAACGCTCTTGAACTTCTCCCACCATGGTCGGGCAACTTTGACGGCGTGCCCGGTGCCCCGCTGCTCTTCCTGACGGATGAGCGCCGCAGATGGGAACGACGATGACAGGTAGTCCCGCAGCCTCTCCCATCCATGCCCCACCACCGCCGCGACGGGACTGCCATCCGGCGCGGCAGCAAGCGCGTAACCCAACATGGGTCTGCCCAGAACGGTATGCATGACCTTGGGGAGCGAACTGTTCATCCGCTTTCCCTTGCCCGCCGCCAGAACGAGCGTACCCAGCACGGGGGTTTCGTTGTCCACTTCGTTCACCTCTGTGGCCGATTGCGCCTCATTGGCTGGGGTGGCTGGATTCGAACCAACGATAACGGAGCCAAAGTCCGCTGCCTTGCCTCTTGGCGACACCCCAACGCCATACGTAGATTATCGCCCCAGGGAGAACTAAAAGTCAAGGGGGGCAAAACACCCCCCTTGTTTTAGCTAGTTTCAATAACTCTTAGCCGAGGAATATCCCTCCGCCAGGCCCAAGCGGAAGGTCGAGCAGCACCCACACGCAGAGCTGGATAATCCACACGACCGTGAAGCACATGGAGAACGGGATCATGTTCGCGATGACCGTCCCCATCCCCGTGTGCATGCCGGCGTCCTTGTCGTAGCGAGCCGCGAACCCGAAGATCAGCGGGATGTAGTAGAACAGCGGCGACAGCGGGTTCGTGATGGAGTCCCCGATGCGGTAGGCTATCTGCGTGACCGCCGGGTCGAGGTTCAGGAGCATGAGCATCGGGACGAAGACCGGCGCGAGGATGGCCCACTTGGCCGAGGCCGAGCCGATGAACAGGTTCACGATGCAGGAGGCGAACACGACCCCGATCAGGAGCGGCAAGCCCGTGAAGTGCATGGCCCTGAGCACCTCCGCGCCCTTGACGGCGATGATGATGCCAAGGTTGCTCCAGCCGAAGTAGCTCGTGAACTGCGCGCAGAAGAAGCACAGCACGATGTACGGTGCCATGTCGCGGAAGGACGCGACTATGTCCGCGAACATCTCCTTGTCGTTGTGGTACTTGCCACTCGCGAAGCCGTAGACCGCGCCGGGGATGAAGAACAGCACGGCCACCGTGACGATTATCCCGCTCATGAACGGCGCGGCGGGGGACGTCAGGGAGCCGCCCTGGTTCGGGTCGCCGAGCAGCGGGTCGGAGCCGAGGCACATAAGGATTATCACCACGACGCCTATAGCCAGAGCGATGAGGGCGCGCTTGACCCCCTTGGCCTCCTCAGGCGAGAGGGGGCTGCTGTCCACCTTGCCGTAGACCTTGACGTCTATGTGGGCGTAGCGGGGGGCGATGAGCTTCTCTGAGACCCAGGTGCCGACGATGGTCAGCAGGATGGCGGAGACGAACAGGAAGTAGAAGTTGATGACAGGCGAGGCTGCCCAGTCCGGGTCTATCAGGCGGGCGGCTGCCTCGGTGAAGCCGTAGGCCAGGGTGTCGTTCAGGGCGAGGATCACCTCGGCGCAGAAGCCTGCCGCGACGCAGGCGAACGCCGTGAACATGCCGACCATCGGGTTGCGCCCCATGCTCAGGTAGATGGACGCGGCGAGGGGCGGCATGATGACGAACGCCGAGTCCCCGGCGACGTTGCCGTTGATGCAGACGAAGACCAAGATCAGGGTCACGAGGAACGGCGGCACCCCGACCAGCATGCGGCGCATCAGGGCCGCGAGGAAGCCGCTCTTCTCCGCGACGCCCGTGCCCAGCACGGCCACGAGAACCAACGCCATCGGGGCAAAGTTGGAGAAGTTCGTGACGGCCTTGCTCCAGATCATGCGGATGCCCGACTTGGACAGGAGGTTGACCACCTCAATGGTCTTGCCCGTGCCAGGGTGCACCGCACTCACCCCGAAGATGGCGCAGAGCCACGACGCGATGACCACGATGATGGCCAAGAGAAGAAAGAGCGTGATGGGGTCAGGCAGCTTGTTGCCCACCCGCTCAATCCACGCGAGGAACGCCTCAAACAGTCCTCCGCGCTTTGCCTGTAGATCCGAACTCATTTCAAAACAGCCTCCAATTTCAGATGAATAATGGGTGAAACAATTTTTTAATTATACTCTTCACTATGAACCAGTTGTCAATAGTGTCAGAGGCCGGGAAATGAAGTTTTTGCGCGGCGGACAGTTTTCGCCATTTTGGAGCTTAGCGGAGGAATATCCTGCCGCCGGGTCCCCGGCGACGTTGCCGTTGATGCAGACGAAGACCAAGATCAGGGTCACGAGGAACGGCGGCACCCCGACCAGCATGCGGCGCATCATGACCGCGAGGAAGCCGCTCTTATCCGCGACGCCCGTGCCCAGCACTGCCACGACGCACAGTCCGCCGCGCTTTGCACGTAAATCCGAACTCATTTCAAAACAGCCTCCAATCTCAGATATAATGGGTGAAACAATTTTTTAAATGTACTCGTCGCTATGAACCAGTTGTCAATAGTGCCAGAGATCAGGAGATGAAGTCTTTGCGCGGCGGACAGTTTTCGCTTTTCACGTCGCGGCGTTTCGCGCCGCTTTTCATGACGCAGTTCCTCGGAGCGTTCAACGACAACTTCTTCAAGAGCGCGATGGTGATGCTCATAACCTACGGCCTGGCCGACCGGGTCGGCTACGACCCGCGCATACTCGTGAACCTCGCCGGCGGGGTCTACATCCTGCCGTTCTTCCTGTTCTCGGCGCTCGCGGGGCAGCTGGCCGACCGGTACGAGAGGGCGTCCCTCTCGCGCTGGGTCAAGGTCGCCGAGGTGGCCGTGATGTCGCTGGCCGTGGTCGGGTTCTACACGGAGAGCGTCGGCCTTCTGATGGCCGTGCTGTTCCTTATGGGGGCGCAGTCGGCGTTCTTCGGCCCCCTCAAGTACAGCATCCTCCCCCAGCACCTAGCGCCCGACGAGCTCGTCGCGGGCAACGGCCTAGTCCAGATGGGGACGTTCCTGGCCATCCTGACCGGGACGATATTCGGCGGCCTCTCCGTGTCCGGCGGGGTGAGCGTAGCCAGCTTCTTCGTGGTGTTCATCGCCGCGGCGGGGTGGTTCGCCAGCCGCTACATACCGAGCACTACCCCGGTGAACCCGGGCATGAAAATTTCCTTCCATCTAATAAGGGACACGCTCAGGGTCGTGGCCAACGTCGCTCCGAGGCGGGACGTCTTTCCAGCCGTCCTGTCCATATCCTGGTTCTGGTTCGTCGGGGCCGCGTTCCTGTCCCAGTTTCCGGCCTACGCCAAGCTCGTCCTCGGGGCCGACGAGAAGGTCGCCACGCTCTTCCTCGCGGTCTTCTCGGTGGGCATAGGGGCCGGGTCTATGGCGTGCGACCGGCTCCTCAAGGGGGAGGTCACGACCAAGTGGGTTCCGACCGCCGCCGTCACGATGTCTGCCGCGGCCTTCCTGCTCTTTCTGGCGAGCCTGCGCGCCCCCGCCGCGTCCGGCTCCATCGGGATCGCCGAGTTCGTCTCCTCGTGGCGCAACGCAGCCGTGCTCGCCTGCCTCTTCGCCGTCTCGTTCTCCGGCGGCATCTACATCGTGCCACTCTACGCCCTCATACAGCACAGGACTGAGGAGCGGTCGATGGCCGGCGTTATAGCCTGCGCAAACGTGACGGATTCGCTTATGATGGTGCTGTCTGCCCTGGCGACGAGCGGCATGCTTGCCGCGGGGCTCTCGATACCGCACATATTCCTGGCCACGGCGGTGATGACAACGTTCGCCGTGCCCGCGATAAAGAAGGGTTGCTCATGCTGAAGGCAAACGGACTAATCAACTTCATCGGCAGCCAGATACGGAGCGGCAAGCCCGACGCCGACAAGATCTACGCCGAGCTCATGAAGTTCGCCGAGCGCACCGACGCCAAAGAGTTCATCAACCTAGCCGCCAAATGCCACGCGGCAAAGCTGATCAACACGTCAGCCCTGACAATCGGCGTCATCGACGAAATGCTCAACCGAACGCGCAGTTCGGAAAAAGATAGTTCATCACGAGCCTATCTCATTTCGCTCTACGAGTCCTCTGACGAGAGCGACCCGCTCAGGTGGGCATACTGCATGGGTCGGGCGCTGCTCTACTTCGCGGACTTCGACGTGGAGGCCGGCGAGCCCCTGTTTCGCCACGCCATGCGCCTGTGCTTTGAATTCCAGCAGAAGTTCCCCTGGGCGAAAGCCCCCAACTTCACGGCCCACCTGTGCTGCGTCTACCTGCTCGACAACGTGAGCCGGCCAAGCCCCAGGCGCTTCCCCAAGCCGCAGTTAGAGGTCATTAAACGGAGCGCTCGTCATGTTCCGTTCACGGTCTGTACCCTGTGCGACTCGGCGTACTTCCGAGCCTACGGAGGCCGGTTTCTGAGCTCTTTGCGCGAGCAGTGCGCGGACGCAGGTATATTCCTCCTGCTCGTGAACCCAGACCCGGACGTCCTGGCCGCGGCGTCGAGTTATGATGATGTGACCTCGGCAGCGATCAGGTACGACGGGCAGTGGCCGATGGAGTTCTGCATCTCGGCGCGTTTCATCCTGGCCTCTGAGGTGCTCCGGCTGACCGGAGGCCCCACTATTTTCACCGAATCGTGCCCGAAGTTGGCGGGATCGTGGGCTGGCTGCACCTGCCCTATGAGCAGAAGGAAGCTCTGCCTTTGGAGGAGCGGCAAAAGTCACGGACGAACGAACACGCGTACCTTACCGGCTTTGACGCCGATGACAGGCCAAGCTTTGTGCTTCGTGACAAGGCTTTGTGATATTATGGCTTACGGCTGGCTTATGCCGCTATCATTCGAGTATCGAAGGGGGTTGTCTAGTTGAGGGAGATACAGGCGTCGTCGATCACCGACAAAGTGCGCGAGATGTGCATCTCGGCGAACGTCGTCCTTCCGGGGGACGTTTCGGCCCGCATCAAGGCATGCCATGACTCCGAGCCGTGGCCGGGCGCCAAGGACACGCTCGCGAAGCTGATCGAGAACATGAACATAGCGAGGGAGGACAGCGTCCCCATATGCCAGGACACCGGCCTGACCTGGGTCGGGGTCGAGCTTGGGCAGGACGCGCACGTCGTAGGCGGCGGCCTTTACGACGCGATAAACGAGGGAGTCCGCCGGGGCTACGTCGAGGGCTACCTCCGCAAGTCCGTCGTGGCCGACCCCCTGCGCCGCAAGAACACCGGGGACAACACCCCGGCCGTGATCAGCGTCGAGATCGTGCCAGGCGACAAGCTGGCCATCACGGTCGGGCCCAAGGGCGCCGGCTCCGAGAACATGAGCCGCATCGCCATGTTCCCACCCTCCAAGGGGGAGAAGGGCGTCAAGGAGTTCGTCGTCGAGAGCGTGGCCATAGCGGGGCCGAACCCGTGTCCTCCGATAGTGGTTGGCGTGGGGATAGGCGGCACGTTCGACAAGGTGGCTCTGCTGGCCAAGAAGGCGGTCATGCGCCCGGTGGACGTCCGCAGCGGCGACCCGTACTACGCCGCGATGGAGGCGGAGCTGCTCGACAGGGTCAACGCGCTCGGCATAGGGCCTCAGGGCTTCGGCGGGAAGACCACGGCGCTCGCCGTGAACATCGAGACCTGGCCGACCCACATAGCCTGCCTGCCCGTCGCGGTGAACATCAACTGCCACGTTGCGCGGCACGTAACCGCCGTGCTCTAGGAGAGGGGAGCGTGAGAAAGATGTCCGTCAAGAACGTAACTGCCCCGATAACTAGGGACGTTGCCCGTTCCCTTCGGGCCGGGGACGCGGTGCTGCTGAGCGGGTACATCTACACGGCGCGCGACGCTGCCCACGCGAGGCTTATCGAGCTCGACGCTAAGGGCGGCGCCATGCCGTTTGAGATAAAGGACTCGGTTATATACTACGTCGGCCCCACCCCGGCGAAGCCCGGCCACGTGATAGGCTCGGCAGGGCCTACCACGAGCTACCGGATGGACGCATACGCCCCGCGCCTGATCGAGCTCGGCATGACCGGGATGATAGGCAAGGGCAAGCGCTCTCAGGAGGTCGTCGACAGCATGAAGAAGTACGGGGCCGTGTACTTCGGCGCGATCGGCGGGGCAGCGGCTCTGATAGCCAAGCGCATAACGGCGTGTGAGCCCGTGTGCTACGAGGACCTGGGCGCCGAGGCCATAAACAGGCTGACGGTCAAGGACTTCCCCGTGACCGTGGTCATAGACTCCCTTGGCAACAACCTCTACGAGACCGGCGTAAAGGAGTACCTCGCCGGACTGTAGGGGGCTTTTTTATATAAGGAGGGGTTATACAAATGGCTGACATAAAGGAACTCGTCGGCTGCAAGGAGCTTCACGGGAAGATCGTTTCGCCCGCCGAGGCGGCGAAGCTTATCAAACCCGGCATGACGGTCGGGACAAGCGGCTTCACCCCGTCGGGCTATCCGAAGGTGGTGCCTCAGGCATTGGCCGATAGGGCGAAGGCCGAGGGGCCTGTCCCGATCACCCTGTGGACCGGCGCGTCTGTCGGGAAGGAGCTTGACGGCGCCCTGGTCGAGGCCGGCTGCGTGACAAGGCGCTTTCCCTACCAGACCAACGAGGTCATCCGCAAGGCTATCAACTCCGGCAAGGTGGCCTACGCCGACCTGCACCTGTCGCACTGCGCCCAGAACATCCGCTACGGCTTCTTCGGCAAGATCGACGTCGCCATCATCGAGGCCCTCAGGATCACGGAGGACGGCGGCATAGTCCCAACCACGTCCGTGGGCAACTCCAACGCCTTTGTCGAGATGGCGGATAAGGTCATAGTCGAGGTCAACACCGCCCAGCCAGCCGAACTGGACGGAATCCACGACATATATTCCCCGAAGAACCCGCCGAACCGCGAGGCCATACCGATAGAGAAGGTGAACGCCCGCGTGGGCACGACGGCCATCCCCTGCCCGCCCTCGAAGATCGTCGCAGTCGTGGCCTCGGACGTGAAGGACGGCCAGCGCGCGCTCGACCCTGTGGACGAGATCAGCAGCAAGATGGCGTCCAACCTGCTGGACTTCCTGAGCGTGGAGGTCAAGGCCGGGCGGCTGCCGAAGCAGCTGCTGCCGCTTCAGTCCGGCGTGGGGAACGTCGCGAACGCCGTCCTGGTCGGGCTTGACGAGTGGCCGACCGACGGCCTGACGGTCTACACCGAGGTGCTGCAGGACGCGGTCTTCGGCCTGCTGGATAAGGGCAAGGTGGCCTTCGCTTCGAGCACTGCCCTCACGCCCAGCCCCGACGGGGCCGCGAAGTACTACCCGCGCATGAAGGAGTTCCGCGACCGCATCGTCCTCCGCCCGCAGGAGATCAGCAACAACCCGGAGGTCATCCGCAGGCTCGGCATCATCGCGATGAACACCGCCGTCGAGGTCGACATCTACGGGCACGTGAACTCCACGATGGCAGGGGGCACGAAGATGCTGAACGGCATCGGCGGCTCCGGTGACTTCGCCCGCAACGCGTACCTGACGGCGTTCCTCTGCCCGTCGGAGTCCGGCGGCGGCAAAATATCGAAGGTCGTTCCCTTCTGCTCGCACATCGACCACACGGAGCACGACGTCGACATCATCGTCACCGAGCACGGCGTAGCTGACCTGCGCGGGCTCTCTCCGAGGGAGAGGTCGATCGAGATCATCAAGAAGTGCGCCCACCCGGACTACCGCGAGGCTCTGACCGACTACCGGACGAGGGCCGAGAGCGCCGGCGGACATGAGCCCCACCTCCTAGCCGAGGCCTTCTCCTTCCACGTCAGGCTCGGCACCCAGGGCACGATGAAGCAGTAGTAAAGCAAAAGCGCCCGCGCAGGATTTTGGCCTGCACGGGCGCTTTTTTGGCTTTTAGGGCAGCCCTGCGATGTACGTCCGCAACGAATCCCGCGCCCTCGAAGTCGCGGGGAGGCAATGCTGCTTCGGTTTTATTACTGCGAGCGGGGGGACTCGAACCCCCACGCCTTATGGCTCCGGATCCTAAGTCCGGCGCGTCTGCCGTTCCGCCACGCTCGCGTTGCCTTGCGCATTATATCTCTATCTTGCTTCCTTCGGGAGTTCGCCGGACGAAAATCTTTCTATCTATTCGATTTCCTAGCTCCGCGACGTGGGAGATCACTCCGACGGTTCTGTGGCCCGACATGTCCATTAGGGTGCGGATCGCCGCGTCCAGCGCCTCGGAGTCCAGCGAGCCGAAGCCCTCGTCCACGAACACGGCCTCCATGCCGGCGCCGCCCGACACGTTCTGAATCACGTCCGACAGGCCGAGCGCCAAGGCCAGAGCCGCGTTGAAGGACTCGCCGCCGGAGAGCGACCTGACGTCCCGCGTCTTGCACGTGTAGCGGTCGAACACGTCGAGGTCGAGCCCGACCTTTTTGAGCCCTTGCCTCTCTATTATTCCATCTGCCCCGCCGCGCCGCCGGAGGGCGTAGCGCCCGTCGCTCATGTCCGAGAAGCGCCGGTTCGCCGCCCCCAAGACCATGTTGAAGTACTCCGCCTGAAGGTACGTCTCGAACGCCACCCGTGCCCTGCCCTTGACGTCGCCGTTCGCCGCGTCCGACAGCGCCTTGACGTTCATGTACTCGGCCTCGGAGCGGGCCAAAAGCTCCCGCGTCTCGGCCAGCCGGCCCAACAGGGCCTCGTTCGCCTCGCCCCTGCTCCGAAGCGAGGCGGCGGATCGGCTGAGCTCGCTCCGCCTGGCCTCCGCCGCCGCTAGGGACGAGGCCAGCAGGGCGGTGTCGATTCGCCCGCCGTTTTTCTCTATCACCTCGGCGTCCCTTTCGAGGCGCTCGATGTCGTGGGCGATGAGGTCGATCTTCCGTGCCCGCATCGCGAGCTCGTTCTCTATGGCCGCGATCTCCGCCTCGGTCATGAGTGCTGCTCGGTACTCTGCCTCGGATTTGAAACCCTCTTCGGTAAGCGCTAGCTGAAAAGCGCCGAGCACTGCGTCCCTCTCGCGCGCCAGCGCCGCCCTCATCCCCTCGGCATGGGCTGCCCTCTCCGCGTCGGCCCGGGCCTTGTCGAGGGCGGCGCGCGAGACGCCGTCGGCCCTCTGGGCTGGGGCCGGGTGGTCGAGAGACCCGCACACGGGGCAAGGGGAGCCAGGCTTAAGCTCCTCCGCCAGGGCGCTCGCCTGCCCCATGAAGAACGCCCTCTCGACCGCTTTGAGCTTCTCTGACGCGATGGCGAGGGCAGCGGCGGTGTCGCCTGCGGAGGCGAGGGAGGCGGTTATCGCCGCGAGCCTGTCCGCTATGGGCTTTACTTTTCGGAGGGCGGCTCTGCCCCGCTCGCAGCGCTTGGATTTTTCTTTCTCGGCTGCCTCTGACTCGGCTGCCATGAGCTTGGCTCGCTCGCCGCGCTTCGCCGCCAGTTCATCCAGAACCTTGTTGCTCCGATCCGCCTCGGCCATGCGGAGCGTGAGGCCGCTGTGCTCGGCTGCCGCCTCCGCCAGGGCCGCCTCGCCGTTGCGCAGCGCCTCCTTGTCAACTGCTAGGGCGAGCTCGAGGGAGGCGATGAGCTCGTCCGCGCGGGCCACCGAGAGGGCGGCCTCTTTGCTGCTGCGCTCCTCGTTCTGCCACAGGGCGATGGGCGACGAGGCGTCGCAGCGCAGGCCGTCCGCGTACTGGCGGAAGCTCCTTTCCGCGTCGCGCAGGACGCCGGCGCAGGTCACTGCCCGCTCCTTCAGGCGCCTTTGGAACCTCTCGAACCGCTCCGTGCCGAAGACGCGGCGCAGTATCTCCGACCTCCCGTCTGTGCCGCTGAGCAGAAAGCGCTGGAAGTCCCCCTGAGCTATCATCACTATCTGGGAGAACTGGTCGCGGTTGATGCCGAGCAGCTCCTCGACCGCGTGCGTTACTGCTCGGACTCCGTCGACTATGGGAGAGAGGGCTGACAGGCTCTCCATGCGGGCGAAGGGGCGGTCCCCTCCGCGCTCTATGGCGTAGGCCTTCCCCCTGTGCTCGAACTCAAGCCTGACGAAGGTCTTCTTGGCCGAGTCGACGAAGTCGCTTCGCAGCATGGCCCCGTCGCGCACGCCGCCGCTGGACTCGCCGAAGAGCGCGTATGAGATGGCGTCGAAGATGGTGGTCTTGCCCGCGCCGGTCTCGCCGGAGATCAGGTATATCCCGTTCCCCTCCGAGTCATAGACGCGCGAGAAGTCGATAGTCTGCCGCTCGGCGAAAGGGCCGAAGGCCTCAAGCACGAGCTTGGTGGGCTTCATCTGATATAGGCCATGTATATGGAAAACTCCTCCGGCGGAGGAGATCGGAACGTCCGCCCAGACACCTCGAGCAGGGGGCCGGTGAGCCCCTCGGGGAAGCCGAGCGACAGGGCGTGTAGCAATGGCCGAGCCGACTTGAGCCTGCGGTTCGCCTCGATGCCGTCTTTGCTTCTCCCCATATCCGCGTACTTCCCGTCGCCCAGCACCGGGTGGCCGATGTGCGCCATGTGGACGCGGGCCTGGTGCGTGCGCCCCGTCAGGAGCTCCATCTCGACCAGGGATAGGTCAAAGCCATCCACTCTGGCCGTTGAAATGCGCTCGTACCTCGTCTCGGCGCTGCGCCCGTTCTTGTCGACGCGGACAACGCCGTCGTCCGTTTTGAGCAGGGGTGCGTCAATAACGCCTCTTGCTACCGGGACTCCGACGACGACGGCGAGGTAGCGCTTCGACACCGCCCTCTCGCGGAAGAGGCGCAGCAGCTCGCGCAGTGCCTCCCCGTCGAGGGCGACGGCCAGGACGCCGGTGGTGTTGCGGTCAAGACGGTGAACCGCAGCCGGCGCAAACCCCGTTGTTTCCCTAGTGCTCCCAACCATGCCCCATACTCGGGTTATTACGCTGTCGCCGTCCTTTACGTCGGGCTGGACTAGAAGGCGGGCGGGCTTGTCCACCACTAGGACGTTCTCGCCGCGCCACAGGATCGGGACGGAGCGAGCGGTGCGGGGTCTATCGGGCGGGGGGGCGGCCTCCCATGGGACGATGATCTCCTGCCCAGTCTCCACCCGGAAGCCGCCCGATCGAACTCTGACCCCGTCGATCCTGACCCCGCCCTTGCGAAGGGAGCGCATCACAGCCGATATTGGAACGTTCGGCCATATGGAGCGTATCGCGTGGTCGAGCCTTCGCCCGTTGTGGTCCTTGGGCAGGAGCACCCTGTCGGGCACGGCTAGTGGACTTTCCAGAGGCGGCGCTGCAGGGAGTTCACGAAATCGGTCATCTCCTTGTCGCCCTCGAGCTGCGAGACGTGCTCGCGCCATGAGTAGAGCTTGAAGTCGAGGTCGTCCGCCGCTGCCACGATCATCGCCTCCGGCGTCTCGGGCAGCACCGGCGAGCCGAACTCGCGGCTCCCGTGGTGGCTGACTATGATGTGGCCTATGGCCGTGACCGTCCTCTTGTCGATCGCGCCGTCGGATTTGCAGTACTCGTCGGCCAGCTTCATGAACTTGTGGTAGCCGAGGACGATGTGCTCGGCGGTGTTGCCCTCCAGAGTGACCTCCGGCACGGGCGAGAGGCGGTAGGCCTCCAGCTTGCCGAGGTCGTGGAGCAGGGCGCCGGCAAGGACGACGTCCGCGTCGATGTCCATGCCGACGTCGAAGTCCGACTCGGGGACGTAGCTCCGGGCTATCGCGACTGCCGACCGCGCCACGCACAGAGAGTGCTCCAGCAGGCCGTTCACGTAGGCGTGGTGGAGCGCGACGGCAGCCGGCTGGACGCTGAACTCCTTCCAAACGTTTTTCTTGAAAAATATGAAGTCCAGAAAGCCGCGCACCGGCTCGCCGCAGGAGTCCACCATAGAGCGGAACTCCCTCTCCATCGCCTCGAACGGGACGGGCGACCGCCGGACGAAGCTGTGCGGCGGGTACTTCTCCTGGTCGACGTAATAGACCGTGTTGAAGTTGTACTGGTTCTGGTCGCGGTATGCCACGACCTTGCCCTGAAGGCCGATGGTCTTGCCCTCGAGCTTGACCACTCTTTCGTCCGAGAGGGGGTCGATCCTGTACTGCAGGTCGCCGTCTAAGTTCTGCCACTCGGAGCTGCCCCAGACCTTCCCGTCGATCTGCCCCTCCGCGTCCATGACGGTCATGTCCCAGAAGGGGTTGTCGTTCTTGTCCTTGCGCCGCACGCAACGCGAGACGACGCCCAAGACGTAAAACGCGGAGTCCCGCGGCAGCTTGCGTACCTCCGCAGTGGACAGCCGCCGCTTTTCTTTGTTGCTATTTTCCGAAGACAAAATCTCACCTCAAGAAGTAACGTCGGCTACATATCTCCGAGCGTAAGGCTTTGAACCTTGCCGTTTTGAATCTGCACCGCCACGCCGAGCTTGTTCCCGGCCTCGCGGTATATCAGGCGGGCCGCCGGGCTTGGCTGGTACTCCACAGGGTAGCCCATCGTCTCGTAGAGCCTCTCGTCCGTCACTCCGACCGCCACGCCGTTCTGGAGGATGTAGCGGGCGCTCGTTATCTGCATGCGCGTGACCTCCACGTCGCCTCGCAGGTTCACGCTCAGGCCCTGCCACGAGAGGGTGACCGGCGTCTGCCGCACTGGGTCGCCGAAGTGCCTCACGAGCTCCGCCCTGTCGGAGCCGAAGGTTCTAAGCAAAGCCGCGGTGTATCCGGTCGGAAGCCGCGTCTCGCGCGACGACATGGGCTGTATGTACTGCCCGTATATCCAGCCCTCGCGCCCGTCGCCCGATCGGATCTTGTACCACGGCCCGGACTGGGAGCCGCTCCCGCCCGTCCATTTGTCGAGCACGTCCACCTGCGTCCCCTTGTTCATCTTCATGACGACCGAGCCGGTGGCGGAGTGGTCGGGCCGGATGTTGACGTTCGAGCCCAGGATCGTGCCGCGCATAGGGGGGGATGGGATCAGCGCGGACAGGACGTCTGCCGTGGGCTTGGCCTCCTTCGGGGGCTCGTTCTCGATGGGGGGCGGAGGCGTCGGCACCGGGACCGGGGGCATCGGCGTCTTGTCGAGGCTGAACAGGAACCAGCCGGCTCCCCCAAGCACCAGCAGGACGGCCAGCAGGCCGAAGACGCGCCGCACGACGGAGCGCTGGCTCTTGCGCTTGCGCCGGCGTGCGTAGCTCGAGAAGGTCTGGTAGGAGCTGTCCGGGCTTATGTCGATCGGCAGCCTCGGTATTGGCTGATCGTCGCGGGCCGGGCTCACGAAGACCCTGTGGGTTCCGGTCGCCTCCTGCTCTTCTTCTTCTTCCTCATCATCGCCACCGTACGTGGGGACGTCGGGCTCCCACGGGCTGCTTTCCGCGCTGCGCTGGCTGCCGCTGTCCGCGTTGGGCTGGGCCTCGTCGGGCGGCGGCATGCCGAGGTCATTCGCGAAGTCCGGCATCTCGCCAGGGCCGCGTATCGGGCCTCTCAGAGTCTCGCCGCACTCGTGGCAGAACTTGTGGTCTATGTCGACGATGGCGCCGCAGGACGGGCAGACCTTGGAGGAGCGCACCCTGACGGGCGCGTTTATGCGCGAGACTCCGAGCCTGACGACGGCGCCATTTGCCGAGGGGCGGCGAGGGCGGTCGTCGTCCTCCTCTTCGTATTCCGCTTCCTCCTCGTCCTCCGCTTCCGCTTCTTCTTCGTCGTCATCGTAATCATCGGTGTTTTTGCGTGAAAATTTTGGATAGAACAGGGCCAGCAGGCCGGCCAGCAGGTATATTCCCCCGTATATGCGCGTTTGTGCGTGGGCAAAGAAGCATATCGCCGCCGAGATCAGGAGCAGGAGCCCACCGCCGCGACGCCCGTTGAAGGCCATGACGCCTCCCGCGAAGGCCAAGACCAGCGAGGCGACGAGCAGTCCGGCGGTCAGAGTCGTGAACGCCCCGAGGCCAGCCGGGGCCCGTCCCGACCCGGAGGAGACCATCATAATGAACACCATGTGGATCAGCGACATGATCACCGACCCCATAGACAAAGCCAAAACTATTAGACGCATTGCTCGTTCCCCCGCCGTGCGCCGAGACGCCTAGGGCGGTGCTTCCCCCTCTCGCGCATCTTCATTCAGAAGCGTGGTCGCCGGCCGGAGCGCATGGCCGCCCGCACAGCGAACAACAGCTTACACAAGCCCCGCCCCAAGAGCAAGGGGCGGGGGGCGAAAAAGCTCAGGCTTGAACGCTGAGATTGCGGCCTACTCCGAGGGACTGAAGAAGAATGGCCATACTTTCCTTCTGCACGTCCATAGACTGTTTGAGGACAGCCGTCTGAGACTCCGTGGCGGTCTTCTGGGCCGCCATATCCATGGAAAGCTTCGCAATACCCATAGTTACATCCATGTGAAATCACCTCCTGAGGCCCATTATATCAGAAGACCTGGGGCCTGAAGATACTATAGCCTCGGTGGGTGTTAAAATGGGTTTGCTTTCGCCGTGAATTTTCAGCCTTAAACGGAGGGATTTGTAAGATGAGCATTGCGAGCAATCTTCGCGCAAACTGCGACAGGGGCTTCGACTTTCTGTTCAAGCAGATCGACGAGGCCACGGACGACGTGTGGACGTCCAAGGCGGGCAAGTGGTACTACTGGCAGCACATCTACCACACGTTCGTGTGCGTGGACATATGCCTGCTCCCGGCTGGCCAGAACCCCGACCCCGGCCCCGGCAAGACGGAGTGGGCGTTCTTCAAGGAGACCCCCAGCGAGACCCTCTCCAAGGAGACCGTCCGCGCCTACGGCAAGGTTCAGAGGGACAGGGCCAACCGCTGGCTCGACGGCCTCTCCGACGAGGCCATGAGCGCGCAGCACGAGGGCTGGTCGGCGAGGAAGAGCGCCGAGATCACGAACCTCATGGCCGTGTCGAACCTGGTGACGCACATCTTCTACCACATCGGCTGCTGCGACACGACCCTGAGGGAGCATAACCACCCCGGCGTGTACTAGGGGGCGTCGCGCGGGGGTCACGCCTTAGGCCCCCGCGCTACTGGCTTTATTTTTTTTATTAGCTGACAGGAGTTCATAAATTTGTCGGAACATTTTTCTCCCCCTGCTCCGGTCATCGGCATCAGGGGGGCTAGGGAGCATAACCTCAAGAACGTCAGCCTCGACATTCCGCGGGGGAAGATCGTCGTCATCACGGGGCCGTCGGGGTCGGGGAAGTCCTCGCTGGCTTTCGATACGCTCTACGCCGAGGGGCAGCGGCGCTACGTCGAGTCACTATCGGCGTACGCGCGGCAGTTCCTCGGCGTCCAGAAAAAGCCCGACGTCGACGACATCTCCGGGCTGTCTCCGGCCATCTCCATCGAGCAGAAGGGCACGGGGCACAACCCACGCTCCATCGTCGGGACGGTCACCGAGATTTACGACTACTTCCGCCTGCTCTACGGACGCATCGGGGTTCCGTACTGCCCAAACTGCGGCAAGCCAGTCGCGCGCTACTCCATCGACGAGATCGTGGCCTTCATCTTCCGCGAGTACGGGGCCGCGGAAGGCCAGAAGAAAGAGGCCAGGCTTGAAATACTGGCCCCGCTCGTCCGAGGCAAGAAGGGCGAGTTCCGCAACCTCCTCGCCAAGACCAGGGAGAAGGGCTACTCCCGCGTCCGAATCGACGGAGAGGTGCTATGGCTAGAGGAGGACATCACGCTCGACAAGAACAAGCGCCACAACATCGAGGTCGTCGTGGACAGGCTGAAGGTCGCGGCCTCCGACGGAGCCCCGGGGTCGGAGCGCCGAAGCCGCGTCGCCGAGTCGGTCGAGGCTGCCCTGTCCCTCTCGGAGGGATACGTGCTCATCGTCTCCGACAAGGGCGAGCGCATCCTCACGGAGAAGTACGTCTGCCCGGACTGCGACGTCTCGATGCCGGAGATCGAGCCGCGCCTGTTCTCGTTCAACAACCCCATCGGCGCCTGCCCGGACTGCGCCGGCCTCGGCAGCCACGAGCACTTCTCCGAGGAGCTCGCCATAGACCCCGACCGCTCCATCCTCGACGGCGCGATACTCCCCTGGAAGACCAAGCCCTACTTCGTCGAGAAGATCGTCCGGTTCGCAAAAAAATACGGCTGGGACGTCTCCCCAAAGTACGGCGAGCTCCCGGCCAACATCAAGGACTTCATCCTGAACGGCACGGACGACCGCACCCCGATGCTCTTCCGCATGGACGGAGGCGAGCGGGCCTACATGGGGCGCTACGAGGGCCTGCTGCACTGGCTGGACGCGCGCTGGAAGGAGACGGAGTCCGAGGCCGTGTCCGAGGACCTGGCCCGCTACCGCGTGGAGGACGTCTGCCAGTCATGCGGAGGGCTTCGCCTCAGGCCCGAGGCCCTGAACGTCAAGGTGGACGGCTTCGGAATAGGGGACCTCATGGTCATGCCGGTCGACCGGCTGGCAAAGACGGTGAGAGCTCTCAGCCTCGGAACCACGGACGCCCACATAGTCGAGCAGGTGATGATCGAGATTCATAAGAGGCTGGACTTCTTGGTCGACGTGGGGGTCGGGTACCTGTCCCTGCTGCGCCGGGCCGACACGCTTTCGGGCGGCGAGAGCCAGAGGATACGCCTGGCGACTCAGATAGGCTCCAAGCTCAGCGGAGTGCTCTACGTCCTTGACGAGCCCACGATTGGCCTCCACTCTCGCGACACCGAGCGGTTAGTGAAGACCCTCACGTCCATCCGCGACCTCGGCAACACGGTCGTGGTGGTCGAGCACGACCGCGAGACGATGAAGGCAGCCGACGCCCTGATAGAGATGGGGCCAGGCGCAGGCGAGTCGGGCGGCGAGGTGCTGCACGCGGGGAGCTACGCCGACGTCCTGAAGACCGACGGGCTGACCGGCCCATACCTGCGCGGCTCGGCCACGGGGATAGTCAGAGGGCCGGAGCGCCGCGCTCCAAAGGGCTGGCTCACCGTGAGGGGCGCAGAGCACAACAACCTGAAGCGCATCGACGTCAGCATCCCCAAGGGCGTGTTCACATGCATAAGCGGCGTGTCCGGGTCGGGCAAGAGCAGCCTGGTCTACGACGTGCTCTACAAGGGCGTGAGGCGCCTTATCGACAGGGACTTCCGCGAGCGGCCCGGCAAGCACTCCGCCATCGAGGGAGCTGACTTCGACAACGTCGCCCTGGTCGACCAAAGCCCGATAGGCCGCACGCCGCGCTCGAACCCCGCGACCTACACGGGGGTCTTCTCCACTATAAGGGAGTTCTTCTCCGAGATGCCCGAGGCCAAGATACGCGGCTACGCGCCTGGCCGGTTCAGCTTCAACGTCAAGGGAGGAAGGTGCGAGGCCTGCGGCGGTGCCGGGTCGGTTCGGGTGTCCATGCTGTTCCTGCCGGACATATACGTCGACTGCGAGGTATGCGGCGGCACGAGGTACAACCGCGAGACCCTCGAAGTGCGCTTCAAGGAGAAGAACATCGCCGACGTGCTGGCTATGACGGTCGACGAGGCGGTGGGGTTCTTCGCCGACGTGCCGAAGATCGCGCCGAAGCTGCGCCTGATCCAGGACGCCGGCCTCGGATACATAAAGCTAGGCCAGTCCGCTCTGACCCTCTCCGGCGGCGAGGCCCAGAGGGTGAAGCTATCCAAGGAGCTCTCGAAGCGCTTCGGCGGCAGCACCCTCTACCTGCTGGACGAGCCGACCACCGGATTATTTTACACGGACGTGCGCAAGCTCCTTGAGATAGTCCACCGCATGGTCGACCACGGCAGCACGGTCATCTTCATCGAGCACAACATGGACGTGCTCCTGTCGGCGGACTACATCATAGATTTAGGCCCGGAGGGAGGCGAGGAAGGCGGGCGCGTCGTGTCCGAGGGGACTCCGGAGAAGGTCGCGAGGTCGCGGGCCGGCTACACGCCGAGGTTCCTGCGGGAGTACATGAAGGAGCTGCGGGCGAACTCGCTCCTGTAGGGCCTATACTCGGAGGAGCGAGGCCCAGGCTCGACCGTCGCAGCTGGGACTGGGCTGGGCAGAAGGCCGGCGCTTGTGTCGGCAAGCATGGCGATCCGAGCGTCGCCGAACGACGCGTCGTGCTCGTGAACCCTAAGCGTCCTCCCCGTGACGTCGGCCACGACGCGCATCAGCCAGTTTATATGAGTCAGCCCGCCCGAAACGTCGAGTATTTCGGGAAACGAGTAAGACCTCTCTATGATCTCTATCAGCATCGCCAGCTCGTATCCGAGGGACTCGCCGACGGCCCGCGCCAGGTCGTCCGGCCCGTGGCTGCTCCTCAGGCCGAGGAACGCGCCCGACGCCGCCGGGTCGTTGAACGGCGTCCGCGCCCCGTCGAGGTACGGAATGAACATGATGCCCGTCGGAGCCCCGTCTTTAACTACTCTGTCCCCCACGATCTTCCTGATCCAGTCCATAGTCAAGCCGCCCGACGCGGTCGCGGCCCCGACCCTCCACACGCCCGGCATAAGCGACACGCCCGGTACGAAGCCGTCCACCGGCACAGGCTGCTCCGTGTTCAGCAGAAGCGACATAGTCGAGCCGAAGACCGCCGCCGCGGTTCCAGGTGCAACTGCCCCTACCGCCATGGCCTCGGCGTTCACGTCGCACGCCCCGCGCATGACCCTCGTCCCCTCGCGGAGCCCGGTCTCCATTGACGCCGCCGCCGTCACGGCGCCAAGGACTCCGACGCCCGGCCCAAGCGGAGGCAGCTTCTCCAAATCTATCCCGTGGCGGCGCAGGAACCACTCCGGGTACGACAGGGTCTCGGCGTCTAGCATCAGGCCGCCGAACGCCGTCGGGTAGTCCCAAGAGGCCACGCCGGTCAGACGCGCGCTGACGAAGTTGAAGCTCGACACGAAGCGCGCCGCCTCGTAGATGTCTGGCTCGTTGCGCTTCAGCCAAAGTATCTTCGGGAATATCGAGTGAGTGGTGAACGCCCCTCCGAGCTTCTTCTTAAGGAAATCCTCGCCCCAGAGGGAGTTCAGCTCCGAGGCTATCGAGGCCGAGCGCCTGTCTATGCCGTAGAGTATCGCGCTGCGCAGCGGCAGTGGGTACGTGGAGGGGGTCACTGGCACGAACGACCCGCACACGGAGGAGACGCAGAGGGCGGATATGTCTGCCGCGTCCACGACGGACAGGGCCTCGCGGCAGACCGAGACGAACCCACTCCACCACACGGCCTCCGGGTCGACCTCGAAGAACCCTTCGCGCGGGTTCATCACCGAGGCCGGACGCCGGAAGCTCTCCACGCACAGCCCCGTCTCGTCCACGAGCGAGGCCTTTATCGATGACGTGCCCATGTCCACGCCGAGATAGAATCGCAAAGCTGACAACACCTCCGGAAATGATTATATAATAGCGCCGCTACAAAACTTTTCGCGGGAGGTACAGGTATGTCTTCAGGAAAAAAGATAGCGGTTATCATGTCGTCTCTAGGGCCGGGCGGCGCCGAGCGGATCATGACGCGGCTGGCCGGGCTTCTGGCCGAGAGGGGCTTCGAGGTGTCCATACTGCCCCTGCTCAACTCCGACACGTCGGTCGCGCCGGAGCTCAGCCCCAAGGTCAGAATAGACGGAGGCGTCGGGCACTACTTCGCCATAGCGAGGCCGTTCAAGAGGCTGCGGGGCGCCAAGATGTACGCCCTGCCGTTCGTCTTCGCGAGCGCCGCGCTAGAGGCCGCCAAGAACCTCTACAAGACGTTCGCCCCTCTGGTGTCCTACATCCGGCGCACCGCCCCGGACGTCATACTCACAACACACTACAACTCCCCAGTCATCTTCGCCGCCAAGCTCGCCGGCCGAGTAAGAGAGAGAGAGAGAGAGAGAGAGAGAGAGAGAGAGAGAGCTTCCGTGGTCGTCGTGGAGCACATCCATCTCTCAACGCACTTCGCGGAGTTTTCGAGGCCGGTGCGGTGGTTTTACACCATCGCCTGCCGAATCTTCTATCCGCTCGCGGATAGGATCGTATGCTGCTCGCGCGGCGTAGCTGAAGACCTCTGCGCCCTTCTTCACGTCAAGCGCAGCAAGGTCACGCACATCTACAACCCTGTGATTGGCCCAGGCTTCGACGATAAAGCCGACCAGCCCATCGTCCACCCTTGGCTCGCCCAGCCCGGCATCCCCGTGTTTGTCGCCGTAGGGCAGCTAAACCGCCAGAAGGACTACCCCACCCTACTGCGCGCCCTGGCGATCTTGCGAAAGCGCATCGACGCCCGCCTGATCGTCCTCGGACGCGGAGCCTTACTCCCGGAGCTTCAGTCCCTGGCCGCCGAGCTAGGCGTAGACGACAGCGTGGACTGGCTGGGCTTCGTCCCCAACCCCCTGCCCTATATGAAGTCCTCCGGCCTGTTCGTCCTATCCTCCCGCTTCGAGGGCTTGCCTCTAGTTATCATCGAGGCTCTCGCTGCTGGCGCGTCCATCTCGGTCACCGACTCGCCCGGCGGCGTGCGCGAGATCGTCGACGGCGGCTACGGCCGCCTCTCCCCCGTCGGAGACCCGGAGGCCCTGGCCGACTCGATGTACGAGAACATACTCCACCCGTTCGACAAGGCCCGCCAGAGGGAGCGGGCGGAGTGCTTCTCGGAGGAGAGGTCGCTGGCGGAGTGGGTGCGGCTGATAGAGGAGGCGATGTGAGGGCGCGGTATGGCCCCGTCCGCCGCGGGGAAGGGCTTGACTAAAACGCACCGCGTGATATATTATGGGCCGGCTGGAGGGAAAGGTCAGCCGACCCGAAAGCCTCTTATACTGGGCGTCAATCTTTGGTGCGTTTGAGGTAACGAAGTTTCAGCACCGTCCGATCAAAGGGGGCGAAGGATAACTCGATAGCAACGAGCTTTTCGCCCCCCTTGCCCTTCTTAGGTTTTCGCTTTCGCAAGCTAATCACCTCCCGGCTCAGGGGGCTCAGGAAAAGCTCATCTGCTTTTGATTCGGAAGCCTCTGACTTCCACAGACGCCTTTCCTAGTTTGATTTTATCATACGCGGACGTATTTGGGGGTGTGTTTTTACTCGCGCGTCGCTTTTCCCCAGCTCCGTCGGGAATATTGCACGCTGGATACAAGGGTAAAAAAGAGCCCCCTTCCCGCAAGAGCCCCAGCGTTGAGCGTCGCTGAGGGCGGAGAAGGGGGTACCCCAAAATGCCTGTATCTCTATTATGCCCATAACTCCCCAAAAATCAAGACGGTGTAGCTAGTTTCTTGCCCCTTCTTGCTCTTCTATGCCGCAGCCTCCTGCTGGCCTGTTCGTCCTATCCTCGCTGTGGGCGCGTGCGATACGAGGAACAAGCAGTGAGTGGTGATGGCAGGAAAACGGGAGCGCCGGTTTTTACACCGACGCCCCCTCCCGTTGCCTAACCTGCCGGTGCTACCGCGGGCGGAACGTGACCGTCAGGCTAAAACCAGCTTTCAGCCATCGTCCCAGTCGCAAAAAAAACATGCAACTTAGGCCGCTCAACCTTTTGATGGACATGCGTGAGGTCACCTCCTTTCACAAAAAGGTGTCGCCCCGCTCCCATGGACGACCGGCTCCGGCGTAGCCGTTGCCGCGCACGTAGTTCGGCGCGGAAAGCGGTCCCTCACCATGCCTCGGCTGAGACGGTACGTATATTGTACGATCAACGGGATAAAAAAGAGCCCCCTTCCTGTGTGCCTCAGCGTTGAGCGACGCCGAGAGCGGAAGGGGGTGACCTCACGCATGTCTACATGTATTATACCACACAAACCAAAAAATCAAGGCCGTCTCGCTAGGATTCTTGTTCCTCGTCGCTCCTCAGGTCAAAGGCTGACCCGCCTTCCCACCCCGATCCTCTCCAAGAACGCCGCGTCGTGCGACACGACCAGCAGGGCGCCGGTGTAGGCGTTCAGCACCTTTTCTACGGACTCCACGGACTCAAGGTCTAGGTGGTTCGTCGGCTCGTCCAGAATCAGCAGCATCGGCGGGGGCGAGCGGTGCAGCGCGCAGAGCAGGGCGGTCTTTAGGCGTTCGCCTCCGCTTAGGGCGTCGGTGGGGCATAGCAGCCTGACGCCTATCTGGGCCAGGCGCGTCCCCGCCTCGCCGCGCGGCAGGGTGGTCTTGCCGCTGCCGTTTGCGCCCTCTACCGCGACGCGCTCGGGGCCGGTCATCGTCAGGTCGATGGCCTCCTTGTGCGAGCCGAAGGGCAGGATAATCCCGTCGATCGTCGCTACGATCTTGGCCGCGTGGACGGAGCAGGCCGGCGGGATCATCACGACGGGGTCGGCCTGGGCTAGGCTGAAGAACGCCTCTTTCTCGGCCTCGGCCAGTTCGGAGGTCTTCTCGTCCATGTTGCCGCGGCGCTTGCCCATCGTCCTCTCAGCCGACTGCCTCATGAGGTGGAGCAGCGCCCTCGGAGCGCCTAGCTTTGCCGATCGCCTTGCTCCCTGAGCCATGCGGTGCTCCTGGCGCTCGACCGACGCGCGCAGCTCCGCGGCTGCGCGCTTGCGGTCCGTTTTGGCCCGCTCCAGCCTGGCCTGGCCCGCGGCGAGTTCACGCTCCTTGCACTCGCGGTAGACCTCGTAGTTTCCCCCGTAGCTTTTCAGGCCAGAGCCCGACAGCTCCACTATTCTGTCCGCGTGCGCCAGAACCGAGCGGTCGTGCGTTATCACCAGCATCCCTTTCGCCCGATCGCGGTTCCTCGCCAGCATGTAGCTGACTAGGGAGCGGCGGCTCGGCGCGTCGAGGTGGTTGGTCGGCTCGTCTAGGATCAGGAACTCGGCGTCCGAGAAAAACGCCTGGGTCAGGAGCGCCCGCGTGTGCTCCCCGCCGCTCTTGTTCATAGAGGGGAGCGCGTCCGTGGTCTGAGGGAGGTAGAATACTTTTCCGCTCCTCTTGACCTCGCCGGAGGACGGAGTTAGAAGGCCGGCCATGATCTTCGCTAGGACGGTCTTTCCGGCGCCGTTGCGCCCGACTAGGGCAGTCAGAGCCGAGGCGTCTGAGAAGAAGCTCTCGCTTAGTCCCTCGAAGAGCGTCCGTCCGTCCGGCAAGACGTATGACACGCCGCGCAGGGTTATGGGCAGCTACTTCACCTCCGGCAGGTTGGAGGCGTCATAGAGGGGCGTGTCGACGTAGACGATCTTCTTGCCTCCCGTGACCTCGGCCTGGGTCTTGCCGGAGGTCAGCTGTTCGACCATGCTGACGGCCATGTCCGCCATGGCCTCGAAGGGCTGGGCCACCGTGGCGGTCATGCTGCCGGCTGCTATGCGGCGGAAGGTCTCCCTGTTGCCGTCGGCCGCGACTATGACGACCTTCTTCCCCTTGAGCTTGTCGGCTATCACGTCGCCCGCGACGTAGGCGAGCTGGTCAAACGCGCACCACACCCCGTCGATCTTGTCGCCGTGCTTGGTCACGAAGGTCTCCATCGCGTCCCGCGTGTCGTCCATGAAGCGCTTCGTGGCGTTGACGCTGAACGAGTCGAGCACCTTCACGCCCGTGTACTCGCTGAGCACCGCGTCGAGCACCTTGCCGCGCCTGCGGCTGCCCTGGTGCTTCTCGAACTTGATGACGACGACGTTGCCGGAGCCCCCAAGCGTGTCCACGAGGTAGGTGGACATCTTGGCCCCGACCCCGAAGTTGTCCGAGGTGATGTCCGCGACGACTCCGTCGACGTAGCCAGAGTCGATCGTGATGACGTGGACCCCGGCCTCGACCAGCTTGTCGAGCGCGGGCTTGACGTCGAGCGGGTGTGCCATGGCGAGGACGACCGCGTCCACCTTCATCTGAAGGAGGTTCTCGAGCTGCGAGGCCTGAGTGTTGATGTCTCCGGCGGAGTTCAGTATCTGCGAATCCCAGCCCTTCTCCTTGGCGGCGGCCTCGAACCGTCCGGCGACGCGCGCCTGAGACTCGGCCGAGAAGTTCGTCGCCACGAACCCTACCTTGACGGGCTTAGCCTGCGTAGGTGCAGCGTGAGCAGGCTCAGACTGAACCGGTGCGCAGCCGACATACGCGGCAAAAAGGAGCGCGATGACCAAAAAAAATCGCTTGTTCATACTTTTCTTCCCCCAAAGCATAGATAATATGAGGCACTAGGTAGAGCTTCATTTTCTCATAAAATTCGCGTTAGGGGAGGCGTTTTGCGTGCTAGATCCGCGGTCTCCGTCGTCAACGGCCGAGACGACGGCGCTCATGAGGGCTGTGTCGTGCTTAGAGGATGACCATGATGGTGCCGACACTCTGGCGAGGCTTTTCCTTCCGGAGGACATGCGAGCGAAGCTGGACAACGGGGCGTGGCGCGAGGCGGTGAAGGAGCGAGCCGGCGGCATATATCCTTACATCGTCGCGCGCACACGGTACTTCGACCGGGTGTTTGCCGAGTGCCTGTCGGTAGGGCAGGTCGTCCTGCTCGGCGCCGGTTATGACACGAGGGCGTACAGGTTTGCCGAGCGCGTGAGGGAGGCTGGGGCGAGGGTGTTCGAGCTTGACGCAGCGCCGACGCAGGAGCGCAAGCGCGCCATACTCGCGGCGAACGGCATCGACGCCGGGGAGACTCAGTTCGTGCCGATGGACTTCGAGCATGGCGCGCCTCTGCTCGGCTGCATCGCGCTGCTCGACGGCTCGTCGGTGGCGTTTATATGGGAGGGAGTCACCCTGTACCTCTCCCCTGACGCCTTCGAGCGGACGCTGACGGCCGTGAGGGAAACCTCCGCCTATGGCGTGATAGCGTTCGATTATCTGAACGTGAACCCTGCCGAGTGGAATGCCAAGGTCACGCGCAAGGACGAGCAGCTGCGCTTCGGCATGGGGATGGACGCGATGGAGGAGTATATGAGGTCGATGGGCTTCGGGGTGGTCGAGAACCTAGGCGGCCTGGGCGGCAAGGAGACGATGAGCGTCATAAGGGCGGAGTGGGGAGTGGTCTACTCATAGTTCCTGACCACCACTTCCTCGACCTCGCCGCGTCCGGCAGGGTTGGAGTTCACCGCCCGCCGCGCCCGAATGACCGTCACGCTGTACGCCGCGTAAAGGCCGCGGATGAAGTCCGTGGCGGAGTTGGAGAGCATGAACCTTATGCCTCTGCCGCTCAGCCGGTCGCATTCCGAGCGCAGGCGCTCCTGCTCCTCCCTGCCGAAGCCGCCTTTGTCGTAGCCGGTGAAGCTCGCCGTGTCCGACACAGGGTCGTAGGGCGGGTCCAGGTAGACGAACGTGCCGCCTGGGATTCTGCCCAAGACCTCCGCGTAGTCCGCGCAGGACAGGTGCACGCCGCTCTTGTTTAGGTACTGGCTCACCGCCCGCAGAAGGGGCGCGTTGACTATGCTTGGGTTTTTGTAATTTCCGAAGGGCGAGTTGAACTCCCCCGCGCTGTTAACGCGGAAGAGGCCGTTGTAGCATGTCCTGTTGAGGTAGATTATCCGCGCGGCCTTCTGCACGTCCGACATGGACGCGTAGCGCTCCCGATCCCTGTCCCAGCTCCTGACCTCGTAAAAGTACCCGGCCTCGTTGCGGTGGACTCCGAGCTCGGCTATGATGGCCTCCACGTCGTCCCGTATGACGCGGTATACGCCCATGAGCGCGTCGTTCACGTCGTTCACGTAGGCAATATTCGGCTGCAGGCTGAAGAGCATTGCCCCGCCGCCGACGAACGGCTCGCAGTATTGGGCGATACGGCGCGATGGCAAAAGGGGCAGGAGGCGATCCAGAAGCTGCCTCTTGCCCCCGACCCACTTGACGACGGGCAAAAGCGCGGGTAAGGCATTTTTCTTCCCCGCGCTTACTGTCCCTACTGCGTTAACCGCCGATGTTCTCGTCCTTCCAGAAGTCGCCGATCGTGTAGTTGGGGGCGTCGTCTCTGGCTGCGCGCGGTATGCGCTCGCGTTCGCCGCCTCTGTCACCGCGTCCGCCTCGCTCGCCGCGCTCGCCCTTGTCGCCGCGTTCGCCCTTGTCGCCTCGGCCCCGGCGTTCGCCGCCGCGTTCACCGCGTCCGCCGCGTTCACCTCGTTCACCACGCTCGCCGCGTTCACCGCGTTCGCCGCGCTCGCCCCTGTCGCCCCGGTCGCTGCGCTCGCCACGGTCGCCTTGGTCGCCGCCGCGTTCGCCCTTGTCGCTGCGCTCGCCTCTGTCGCTTCGTTCGCTGCGCTCGCCCCGGTCACTGCGTTCGCTGCGCGGCTCTCTGTCAGCGGGCTTCTCGAGCGCGCGTATGGAGAGGCGCATCCGCCGCGTTTCGGGGTTGACCTCGATGATGCGAACCGTGACCTCCTGGCCCTCCTTCAGGGCGTCGCTGGGCTTCTCGACGCGCTTGGAGCTCAGCTGCGAGATGTGTATCAGGCCCTCGACGCCGTCCTCCACCGCCACGAAGGCCCCGAAGTCCGCCAGGCGAACGACCTTGACCTGGACGTCCTGGTCCTTCTTGTAGCGCTTGTCGATGTCCCTCCAAGGGTCGTTCAGCTGCTTGTAGCCGAGGCTGACGCGGCGCTTCTCCGGCTCGATGTCCAGGATCTGCACCTTGACCTCCTGGCCTTTGCGGAAGGTCTCTCGTGGATGCTGGGTCTTCGACCAGCTGATGTCGCCGATGTGCACGAGGCCTTCGATGCCTGGCTCTATCTCGACGAACGCGCCGAAGTCCGTCACGTTGGTGACAGGGCCGGTGATCACGTCGCCTTTGTGAAGGCGCTCGGTCACGGTGTCCCAAGGGTTGCCCGCGACCTGGCGGATGCTCAGGGAGATCTTGTTCTTCTCGCGGTCGATGCCGATGACCTTGACCTTGACCGTGTCGTTCCGGTGGAATGTGTCTTTGATGCGGACGCTGCGCTTCCACGAGATCTCGGTCATGTGGACGAGGCCGTCCATGGCGCCAAGGTTCACGAAGATGCCGAAGTCGGTGAGGCTGCTGACCTTGCCCTCGAGCACGTCGCCCTCCTTGACCCTTTCGTAGAACTCGGCGCGGGACTCGGCCAGCTCCTTTTCCATAATGGATCTGCGGGAGAGCAGCACCTTGTGCTTGCGGCGGTCCTTGTCGAGCAGCTTCACCTCGAACGATGCGCCCATGAACTTGTCGAGGCCGGCACCTCGGCCGTCGGCGGCGAAGTGGGAGATCGGTATGAAACCCTCAAGCCCGTAGCAGTCGACAACCAGTCCTCCCTTGACCTTGCGGAGGGCGCGGACGCGAATGGTCTCGTTCCTGGACAGGGCGTTCTCGAAGTCGGCCCATCGGCGGTCGAACTCGTGCCGCCAGCGGCTGAGAAGGAGCTGAGCTTCCTCGCCCTCTCTCAGGCTGACGACCTGAACCTGAACTTCGTCACCTAGGGACGGCTTCGGGAGGTCTCCCACAAGAACGCGGTGCGACCACTCCTTCATGGGGAGAATCCCCTCGCACTTGTAGCCCACGTCGACGAGCCAGCCGCCTTCCACCTCCCCGACGATCGTGCCCGTCTTGATCTCGCCCTTATGGAGTTCAGACAGCGCTATCTGCGCCATCATTTCCTCCATACTCTCCATGGACTCCTCGTCCCCGCTGTCCGCCACGGTCGCCTCGTACTCGTCGTACGCTTTAGCGGCCTCGGCGTCGTCGTTCTCGGCTATGGCGCTCTCGTGTGACCCAAGAACCTCCAAAGCCTCCGCGCCGTTCTCAACAAGCTGCTCCATTACCACATATCCCCCTTGACTGCCTACGATCTCGCGATTTTGTTGCGAAGTTCCGTGATGAGCCCCTGAGGCGTGCTCGCCCCCGCGGCTATTCCTATTCTGTGTTTCCCCGAAAGCCACCCCCAGTCCAGCTCCCCTACGTCCTCGATGCGCAGGACGTCCATCCCGGCCTCGGCGCCTATATCGCTGAGCTTCGCGGTATTGGCGCTTTCGCGGCCACCTATGACAACAAGTCCGTCAACCCTGCCTGCGAGTCTCCGGACGGCGTTCTGTCTGTCGACCGTCGCGCGGCATATAGTGTTGCAGACGTGAAGCTCCTTGGTGCGGAGGACGAGCGCCGACGCCACGGCGGCCAGCAGCCCCTCCCTCTGCGTGGTCTGCGAGATGAGGGCCACGCGGCGCGCCACTGAGTCGTCCGGCAGGTTCAGAGCGTCCTCCACGCCGGACACGACGTCGATCCTGCCCCTCGCTTCGTCGTCCTCGACGTGTCCTATTATGGAACGTATTTCAGGATGCCTCACGTCGCCGAGCAGCACAACGTGATAACCGACCGAGGGAGATGAAAACTCGGCCGCGTAGTCCTGGGCGCGCCGAACGAACGGGCAGGTCATGTCGCTAACCTCGGCGCCCCTGTCCCGCAGCGCCTGTATAACCGCGAGGGACTCGCCGTGTGCGCGTATGAAAACCCGCGCTCCGTCGGGCACTCCGTCGGCGTCGTCCGCGATGTGGAGCCCCATGCCGCAGAGCCTGGCCACCTCGCCCTGGTTGTGAATCGGCATCCCGATCGACCACACCGAAGGCCTATCCCCGACGGGACGTCCCTCGGCCCCTTCGAGCGCCGCGGTTATGCCGTCCACCGCCCGCTTGACCCCGAAGCAGAACCCCGCGTGCTCGGCAACGATGATCTCCCTGATTTCCATAACGTCCGACGCCTCCCAATATGACTATCGACTTTTGGCGCCCGTTTGTCAACACAAAAATCGCCCTGAAAAGCCGAATCAAGTCGGTCATGGTTTGCGCTAGCTGCCACGCTGCGAGACTCATTTCCGCTATGTCCTCTATCACGATGTACCCGCCCCTGCTAACCACGGGCAGGGCGAATATCAGCGTGTAGACGCGCCGGCCCCCCCGAACCAGCTGCCAGAAAGCGTCGTGTTTCCCCTGAAGGATCAGGTTGAGCAAGACCTTCATGTTGGTGTAGTTCATCATCTAGTACGCGACCTCCGAGTTAGCGGCGAGTTAGCGGCGAGTTAGCGGCAGGGGATATTATATATAGTGGAAGTTATAAATCACGCTTTGAAAAGCCGGAGAAGTTCGGCGATGGCTCGTACTAGCTTTTCGAGGGCTAGTACGAGCTTTTGTTTCGCCTCCGGAAGGGTATAATATGCCTCAAGAAAAAGAACCGGCCCCAGGAGGCATCGATGAAAATTGTTCACGGTTAAGGAAGCCGACCCAGGCGACGCCAACAAGGGCATTGCACGCATCGGCAGAGGGGACATGGAGATACTCGGCCTCTCCGAAGGCGACGTCGTTGAGATAGTCGGCAAAAAAACCACCGCCGCCCGCGCCCGCGCACTGGACGACGAGGGGAACGAAAACAGCGGGCATATCCTCCGAGTGGATGGGCTCATACGCGAAAACGCCGCGGTGCTCCTTGAGGACTCCGTGGACGTCAGACGTGCGTCCCACCACTTCGCGGGAAGCGTGTCTATTCAGCCGCTCACTCTGTCCATCACCGACAAGGAGCGCGCCCACATCCTGCCGCTGCTTGAGGGGCTGCCGGTCACGTCGGGCGACAGGCTCAGGCTGAACCTCTTCGGCACGCGCGCGCTCGACTTCCGCGTGACGGACACCACTCCATCTGGCGCCGTCGTCGTGGGGCCGGACACCTACCTTAACATCCTCAAGAACTCCCGCGTCGCCCAGCCCAAGAAGATCACCTACGAGGACATAGGCGGCCTCGGCTCGCAGATTCGCCGCATACGCGAGATGATAGAGCTCCCGCTGCGCTTTCCTCAGGTGTTCGAGAGGCTCGGCATACAGCCGCCGAAGGGCGTCCTGCTCTACGGGCCGCCTGGCACGGGGAAGACCGTCATAGCCCGCGCCGTGGCGAACGAGACCGACGCATGGTTCACTCACATCTCCGGCCCGGAGATAATAGGCAAGTTCTACGGCGAGAGCGAGGAGCGGCTGCGGGCGATATTCGAGGAGGCTCAGACTCGTGCCCCTTCCATAATATTTATCGACGAGATCGACGCGATAGCCCCCAAACGCGAGGACATGGGCGGCGAAAAGCAGGTCGAGCGCCGCGTGGTGGCCCAGCTGCTCGCCCTGATGGACGGGCTTGAGGCCAGAGGGCAGGTCGTGGTCATAGGCGCCACGAACATCCCCAACTCCCTTGACCCTGCCCTCAGGAGGCCAGGGCGCTTCGACCGCGAGATAGCGATCCCCATCCCGGACCGCCGCGGGCGCCTGGAGATCCTTCGCATCCACACGCGCGGCATGCCCCTCGCCGCCGACGTGGACCTCAAACGCGTGGCGGACATGTCCCACGGCTTCGTCGGCGCCGACCTCGAGGCCCTCGCGCGCGAGTCGGCCATGAGCTGCGTCCGCGACGTCCTGCCCTACGTCAACCTCCAAACTCAGGAGATACCCTACGAAAAGGTGGCATCTCTTGAGGTCGGCATGGGGCATTTCATGTCGGCGATGATGGAGATACAGCCGTCCGCCGTCCGCGAGGTGTTCGTCGAGGTGCCGGACGTGACCTGGGCGGACGTTGGCGGGCTTGACGCGGCGAAGGGCGCGCTCATCGACGCGGTCGTGTGGCCGTTCCGCGAGCCGGAGACCTTCGAGCGCTTCGGCATAAAGCCCGTGCGCGGAGTTATGATCCACGGACCCTCCGGCACCGGCAAGACGCTGCTCGTGAAGGCGCTCGCGAAGGAGAGCGGGGTGAACTTCATCCCGGTCAAGGGGCCGACTCTGATGTCCAAGTACGTCGGCGAGTCGGAGCGGGCAGTGCGCGAGGTCTTCCGGACGGCGCGCCTGGCGTCGCCGTCCATACTCTATTTCGACGAGATAGAGTCCCTAACCCCGGCGCGCGGGGGCGAGGGGGGCGCCGGGGCGTTCGCCGACCGCGTCATAAGCCAGTTCCTAGCCGAGATGAGCGGCATCGAGGAGCTCTCGTCGGCCCGCGCCGCCGGAGTGGTGGTGGTGGCCACGACGAACCGCCTCGACCTCGTGGACGGGGCGCTTCTGTCTGCGTCGCGCTTCGAGCTCCTTCTGGAGATACCCATGCCGGACGCGAAGGCGCGGCGGGACATCTTCGAGATAGCGCTCCGCGGCAAGGCCCTGGCGCCGGACGTCGACATAGCGGCGCTGGCGGCTGCGACGGAGGGGCGCAGCGGCGCGGACATAGCGTCAATATGCCGCCGCGCTGCCAGAAACGCCCTCAGGGAGAACAAAAACGGCGACGTTTTGGTTATAGAGTTAAGACATATCGGTGTCTAAGACATCGTACGGAGGCGCGACAGGCATGATAGACGTTAAGATAATACGGACGAACCCCGAGCTCGTCCGCGAGAACCTGCGGAAGAAGTTTCAGGAGCAGAGGCTCCCCTTGGTGGACGAGGCCATTGATCTGGACAGCCGCCTGAGGGAGTCGAAGACGAAGGCCGACACGCTCCGGGCGCGGCGCAACGCCGTCAGCCGCGAGATAGGCGCCCTCATGGGCAAGGGGCGCAAGGACGAGGCTGAGGCCGGGAAAGCCGAGGTCGGGGAGATTTCGCGCGAACTGGAGTCGCTCGAGGCGCTGGAGGAGAGCCTGGCCGCCGAGCTGCGCGAGAAGATGATGTTCATACCGAACATCATCGACCCGTCCGTGCCGATAGGCAGGAGCGACGCGGACAACGTCGAGGTGGAGCGCTTCGGCGAGCCGGCTGTGCCGGACTTCGAGGTTCCGTACCACATCGACATAATGGAGCGCCTCAAGGGGATAGACCTTGACAGCGCCCGAAAGACCAGCGGGGCAGGCTTTTACTACCTCTGCGGCGACGTGGCGCGGCTTCACTCGGCGGTGCTGTCCTACGCGCGGGACTTCATGATAGACAGGGGCTTCACCTACTGCGTGCCGCCCTTCATGATCCGCGGCGGAGTGGTCAGCGGGGTCATGAGCTTCACCGAGATGGAGAACATGATGTACAAAATCGAGGGCGAAGACCTCTACCTTATAGGAACGAGCGAGCACTCCATGATAGGGAAGTTCATCGACACGATCCTCGACGAGGACACCCTGCCCCAGACCTGGACGAGCTACTCACCCTGCTTCCGCAAGGAGGTCGGAGCCCACGGCATCGAGGAGCGCGGCGTCTACCGCATCCACCAGTTCGAGAAGCAGGAGATGATAGTGGTCTGCCGGCCAGAGGACAGCGCGGAGTGGTTCGTCAAGCTCTACCGCAACACGGTGGACTTCTTCAGGTCGCTCGACATTCCGGTGCGGACGCTGGAGTGCTGCTCGGGCGACCTAGCGGACTTGAAGGTCAAGAGCGTGGACGTGGAGGCGTGGTCGCCGAGGCAAAAGAAGTACTTCGAGGTCGGCAGCTGCTCGAACCTCGGAGACGCTCAAGCGCGGCGCCTCGGCATACGGGTCAGGCCGGGCGGCGATGACAAGAGGAAGGAAAACTACTTCCCCCACACGCTGAACAACACGGTGACAGCCCCGCCGAGGATGCTGATAGCCCTCCTCGAGAACAACCTGAGGGCTGACGGAAGCGTGGCGGTACCCGTGCCTCTGCGCCCCTACATGGGTGGAAAGGAGCAATGCAATGTATAAAGCCGTCGAAGTTCTGCCAGGCCAGGGCACATGGTGGGTCGGGGTGAACGACCGCGAGACCGACCTGTTCGAGGGCCTGTGGACTCTGCCCCGCGGCGTGGCCTACAACGCCTACCTGCTGGTCGGTGCAAAGACCGCCGCGATTGACACGGTGAAGGGGGGCGGCGAGTACGAGGCGAAGCTGAGGGAAGTCCTTGGCGATCGCCCTCTGGACTACCTAGTGGTCAACCACATGGAGCCGGACCACGCCGGCGTCGTAAGGCGCCTCCGCCGCTTGTACCCGTCGCTGACTCTGATAGGCAACGCGAAGACCGTCCCGATGCTGAAGGGCTACCACGGGATCGAGGACGGGGTCGTCGAGGTCAAGGACGGGGAGAAGCTGGACATCGGCGGGCACGTCCTGTCGTTCCACACGATTCCGATGGTGCACTGGCCGGAGAGTATGGTGACGTTCGACGAGACGACCGGCACTCTGTTCTCGAACGACGCTTTCGGCGGCTACGGCGCCCACGAGGGTGGCCTGTTCGACGACGAGAGGCCGAGGGAGCGCTGGGAGGGCGAGATGCTGCGGTATTACGCGACGATCGTTGCCCGGTACTCCGGCTCGGTTCAGGCGGCCTTGAGGAAGCTTGGCGGCCTGAGCATCAAGCATATCTACCCCGCGCACGGCACGCTCTTCCGCAAAGACCCGGGCCTTGTGGTGTCGCTCTACGACCGCTGGAGCAAACAGGACGCGGATGGCGGCGCGGTGGTGGTTTACGGCTCGATGTACGGTCACACGCGGAGGATGGCCGAGGCTGTGTGCCGTGGCCTGAGCACCGGGCCGCACCGCGTCTCCGACGTGCGCCTGCACGACGCGTCCCGCTCGGACAGGAGCCAGGTTCTCGCCGACATATGGGCGAGCCGCGGCCTTGTCCTTCTGAGCTGCACCTACAACACGGCGCTCTACCCGCCGATGGCGAGCCTCTGCGAGAAGCTGGCGAACAGCATGCTGAAGCGCCGCGTCCTGGGTCTGGCCGGGAGCTACAGCTGGAGCGGCGGCGCCCTGGCGGCCCTGAAGAAGTTCGCAGACGCCGTCAAGCTCGACGCGGTGGCGCCCGAAGTGGAGGTCTTCGCCGCGCCGACCGACGCTGACCTTGAGCGCTGCGCTGATCTGGGTTCGAGCGTTGCGGACGGTATTAGTGAATTTAAAGGTTGACATTCCGTTCGCCGAGTGATATAAATATGAAGCTTTCTTGATCTTGTGCGGCCCCATCGTCTAGGGGCCTAGGACACAGCCCTTTCAAGGCTGCGGCGCGGGTTCGAACCCCGCTGGGGCCGCCATAAAAAGATTGGGAGGCAGGCCGGAGTGGCTCAGGGGTAGAGCAGCGCACTCGTAATGCGCAGGCCGGCGGTTCAAATCCGCCCTCCGGCTCCATCACTCATTTCATTTCACCCCGACTCCTGTTGTGCACAATTCTCGCCTCGTTCCCCATGACGAGACGGGGAGGCGTGCTATACTCTGTTCGAGATAGCGAGGCTGTCCGAGGGAGGGGAGCAAAATGACCGTAGGAGAAGGAATAACGTTTGCCGGGAAGGCCGCCGAGACTCTGGCGGGCTGGGGGGTTACACCTGGGGAGATCGTCCTGCTCGCCGCCATAGTGCTGCTGAGCGCGGCGCAGATGCTCTACACGCGCCACCTCGTCAAGACCGAGGTCGCGAAGCTCAGAGCCGAGATTGCCGATGTCGAGCGCAGGATGTCGGCTGGGATAATGAAGCTCGCGCACGCGCTCCGCGCGAAGAAGGTACTCGACGAAGCCGACGTCGTATGCGTGCAGGCCGCCATGAAATAAGGTCAGCTTGAAAGTCTGAGGCCTTCCGCCATGAACTAGCGCTGCGCCCGCAGCGCCGCGGCGCATATGTCGTGGTGTATGCTGAGCGGCAGAAAGTCACAGCCAACGCAAAACGGGTGATTTTCGCGGCCAGTCCGTATTGCGCTCCGTATCTCCGTGGCGCGTTCCCCCTGCCATATTTCGCTCAGGCTGCTCCGGGCTGCGTTGCCGAGGTGGTTTGCCGCGTTCAGATCCGCGCAGCATAGGGCGACCTCGCCGTCCGGTATGATGCTCAGATCCGTGAAGGGATAATAGCAGGGTACGTTGAAGTGGCGCGGCGTTCGGTTGTTCGGGGCCGTCATGCCTCGGTTGGAGAGGACTTCGCCGGCGTAGCGCATCTGGATGGTCAAGTCCAAATCGTATTGCGACAGCGCCCAGTCCCCCGGCGCCTCCCGTGCGATTCGCGCTATGTTGTCCGGCAGCTTCGGCTCAGGGGAGTAGCTGTTGATGGTCATGACGTCTACGAACGGCGCCAGCTGCCGGAGTAGTCCATCAAACGCGTCTTCCTCTTGTCGACGTTTCGGTTCGCGCCGCAAAAAGGACATGTGTTATTGCATCTATTGATCGTCTCAATATTCACTATGCGGGGGAATACTCCTCCCTGCTTCAAATAAAAGCATTTCAAAAGGTATTCTACACCATGGGGCTGATAGGTCAACAGAAATTTTCTTAAAGTTAGCTTCTCTATATATTGACACCTGCCTGCATCACCTCTAAAATAAATTTGGGGTCTGAGACCTCGAAGTTTTTTCAAAAGCACGCGGTACGATACTTACGTACCCGAAAAAGGAGACGTGATCATGAGAAAGCTTTTTGCTTGGCTTACCCTCGCCTCTGTGCTTGTTTTATGTGGTTCGTTTTTTGCCTGGCCGGCGCTCGCCCTCGACGACTCGCTCCAGCGGGTTCTGAAGAGCGGCGTCTTGCGCGTCGCCACGGCGGCGGACAACCCGCCTAAGGAGTTTCACATCGTGCGCGACGGGAAGGACGAGATCGTCGGCTTCGACATCGACATCGCCAAACGCATAGCCGAACACCTCGGCGTCAGGCTGAATATCACCGACATGCAGTTCAAGGGCATAGTGCCCGCGATACGGAACCACGAGTTCGACATGGCAGTGGCCGGCTTCAACCCAACGGAGGCGCGTAAGAAGATCGTCGCCTTCTCCAACTCCTACCACGTGCTGCCGTTCGTGGTGCTCGTGCGCAAGGACAAGGCCGACCAGCTCACGTCCATCTCGTCCCTATACGGCAAGGATATAGGGGTTCAGACGGGCTCGACTCAGGAAAAAATCCTTGACGAATACGTTCCCAACTGCCGCAAAGTCGCCCTCGGCAAGCTGCCCGAGGTCATAATGGAGGTCATCGAGGGCACGATCGACGCCGCTCTGGTCGGCTGGCTCACCGCCCAGAACTACATGTACAGCTACCCCGAACTCACCATCGCCAACATCACCATCGTTGTGCCCGAGGACAAGACCGGACAGGCCATAGTCTTCCCCAAGGGCAGCAATGCCCTGGTCGACAAGGTCAACGACATACTGGCCGATATGAAGGCAAAGGGCGAGATAACGCAGCTGCTCGAAAAGAACATCGCTCTGGCTCGCGAAGCCGGTCAAAATTGATTGAGTTCATCGCACGGTACCACTCAACCCACCGACTACACGGCGGAGACAGGGTGCCATAAAAAAGGAGACGCGACTATGAGAAAGCTTTTTGCTTGGATTGCCATCGCCTCGGTGCTTGTCGTATGCAGTTCAGTTTTTGTGCGGCCAGTGCTCGCCAAAGACGACTCTCTCCAGCGGGTTCTGAAGAGCGGCGTCTTGCGCGTCGTCACGGCGGCGGACAACCCGCCTAAGGAGTTTCACCTCATGCGCGACGGAAAGGACGAGATCGTCGGCTTCGACATCGACATCGCCAAACACATAGCCGAAAGCCTCGGCGTCAGGCTGGAGATTACCGACATGCAGTTCAAGGGCATAGTGCCCTCGATACGAAACGGCGAGTTCGACATGGCTATGGCCGGCTTCAACCCAACGGAGGAGCGCAAGAGGGTCGTCGCCTTCTCACACTCCTACCACGTGCTGCCGTTTGTGCTGCTCGCGCGCAAGGACATGGCGGACTCGCTCACGTCCGTCTCGTCCCTCGACGGCAAGAGCGTCGGGGTTCAGATGGGCTCGACGCAGGAAAAAATCCTCGACGAATACGTGCCCCGGTGCCGCAAAATAGCCCTCGGCAAGCTGCCCGAGGTCATAATGGAGCTCAACGAGGGCACGATCGACGCCGCTCTGGTCGGCTGGCTCACCGCGCAGAACTACATGCACAACTACCCAGAACTCACCGTCGCCGACATCGATATCGTTGTGCCTGAGGACAAGACCGGACAGGCCATAGTCTTTCCAAAGGACAGCCATGCCCTGGTCGACAAGGTCAACGACATACTGGCCGATATGAAGGCCAAGGGCGAGATAACGCAGCTGCTCGAGAAGAACATAGCCCTGGCCCGCGAAGCCGGTCAAAATTGATGGAGTTCATCGCACGGTACTACCCGTTCTATATAAGCGGCACGGTCGCGACGCTTTGCATCGCCGTCATCACCGTATTCTTCGGCACGATCATAGGCGTCTTCGTGTCGCTGTTCCGCCTGTCGCGCAACCCCCTGCTCAGCGCTCCGGCAAACTTGTACGTTCAGGTGCTGCGGGGGACGCCGGCTCTGCTGCAGGTGATGATATTCTACTTCGGAATCTCGCGCCTCGTCCACATCCCGTCCGTCTACATCGGCACGGTCAACCTGGCGCGGTTCATTCCGGGCTGCGCTGCCCTCGCGATAAACTCCAGCGCCTACACGGCGGAGATAGTCAGGGCTGGCATAAACGCCGTGCCGATCGGACAGACCGAGGCGGGCTACTCGCTTGGGCTGACCAAGGCCATGACCATGAGGGAGATAGTCCTCCCTCAGGCCGTTAGGAACATCCTGCCAGCGCTGGGCAACGAGTTCATCTCCGTCATAAAGGAGACATCCCTGCTGTCCGTCATCGCCATTCAGGATCTGCTGTTCGTGGCCAGCAACATCCAGGCCAGCAGCTACCTTATAATGGAGCCACTGTACGTCGCGGCGGCCATCTACTTCACCCTGACCTGCTGCGTGTCGGCGGCCTTGGCGTACTTGGAGAAGCGCTTGGCGCGGGGGTGGAGATAGCGTGATAAGTGTGGAGGACGTCAGGAAGTCCTTCGGGAAGCACGAGGTTCTGCGCGGCATAACGAACCACGTCGAAGCGGGAGAGGTCGTGGTCATCATCGGGCCGTCGGGGTCGGGCAAGAGCACGTTGCTGCGCTGCCTGAACATGCTCGAGCCCCCCACGGCCGGGCGCGTGGTGTTCAAGGGCGAGGACATGACGGCCCCAAGGGTGAACGTCTCAAGGCTCCGCGAGAAGATGGGGATGGTCTTTCAGCAGTTCAACCTCTTCCCGCACAGGACGGTCTTCGAGAACATCACCCTAGCGCCGCTGAAGCTGAAAAAGGGGACAAAAGAGGAGGTAGAGGCCCTGGCCGAGTCGCTCCTGAAACGGGTCGGCCTCGCTGAGAAGAGGAACGCTTACCCGTCGTCCCTCTCCGGCGGGCAGCAGCAGAGGATAGCGATAGCCAGAGCGCTGGCCATGAGGCCCGACGTGATGCTCTTCGACGAGCCGACCTCCGCGCTGGACCCCGAAATGGTCGGCGAGGTGCTGAAGGTCATGGAGGAGCTCGTGGAGGACGGCATGACGATGGTCATAGTCACCCACGAGATGGGCTTCGCGCGTGAGGTGGGCAGCCGAATCCTCTTCATGGACGAGGGAGTCATAATCGAGGAGGGCACGCCGGGCGACATATTCGAGCGCCCGCAGCACCCGCGCACCGTGGATTTTTTGAGCAAGGTGCTTCGGTAAAAAACAAGACTATGCATATTGAACCGTTCAAGGTCGAACGCTGGCTCGACCGCTACGAGAACTGCGTTGAGTTCAACCTGACCAGCACGTCCCTGCCGCCGTTCACGCTGCGCGAACTCATCGAGGTCACGGGGAGTGACGAGCAGGAAGTGCTGGCCGCTCTGCTGGGGAAGAGGCTGAACTACGGCGCCATCCGCGGCTCGTCGGCCTACCGCGAGGGGGTGGCGGCACTGTACGAGACCGTCTCGCCGGAGGACGTGCTCTCGACTCACGGGGGCGTCGGGGCAGTTGACCTAGCCATCCGCGCGCTCGTGGACAGGGGCGACCATGTGGTGTCCGTGCTGCCGGCGTACCAGCAGATGTACTCGATACCGGAGTCCATCGGGGCCTCGGTCGAGCGGGTTTTTCTCAGGCGGGAGCAGGGTTTCGCCCTCGACATGGACGAACTCGAGTCGCGGCTCACCCAGCGTACAAAGGCCGTTTGCCTAATCAACCCCAACAACCCCACGGGGCAGGTTCTCCCAAACGAAACGCTGCGCCGCCTGGCGGCCCTGGCCGACGAGCGCGGGTTCTACCTGATATGCGACGAGTCCTACAGGGGCCTGACAAACGACTGCGCCTCCGTGGCCGACATCTGCACCAACGCCGTGAGCCTCGGCAGCATGTCGAAGTCCTTCGCGCTCGCCGGGCTGCGCCTAGGCTGGCTGGCCACGCGGAACGCCGCCGCGATGGAGGCAGTGATCACCCACCGCGACTACTGCATTATAAGCTGCGCCTCGCTCGACGAGCACGTCGCGTCGCTGGCCCTCGCCAAGGGGAACGTCGACCGCGTCCGGGCGCGCAACATAGAGATGGTGCGCCGCGGAACCGAGGTGCTCCGGCGATGGCTGGACGGCGAGCCGCGCGTGTCCTGCCTGCCCCCCGCCGCCGGAACCATCGCGTTAGTATACCCATTAGTATACCCAGCCGTAGGAGTAGGGGGCATGGAGCAAGTCTGCGAGGCGCTCGTCCGCGAGAAGAGCGTGCTCCTGGCGCCGGGCGAGTGCTTCGAGATGCAGGGCTGCTTCAGGGTCGGCTGCGGCCGCGAGACGCCCCAGCGCGTCGAGGCTGGCCTGAGGAGGGTCTCCGAGTTTTTAAGAGACAGGGTATGAGAAGCACAGCCGCGGCCAGAGCGCCGAGCCCATGCGCGTCGCACCCCCCGCCGGCGGAGCTGCCGAACGTGAAGTATCCCCTGGCCGAAGCGGTTTCGCCGTAGTTATAATCCGTGGCCTCGGCCTGCCAGTAGTACCTCCGTCCATCGACCAGGTCGTAGATCGAGCACATAGCCATGCCCTCCCCGTCGGTGGTGACCGTGTCTATCCATTCATAGTCCAAAAAGACGTTTATCCTGACGTCCTTCGCCGGCTCGCCGTCGCGGTAGGCGTAGAAGATAAGGTCTACCCCGCTGTAGAACTGATCGACGTGTCCCTCAAGCGATAGATAATACCCCTCGCTGGCCGACGGGATGGCGAAGATCAGGAGAAGCATAACAAGCACAACTCGGATTCTCATAGCTGCTCCACCCATTGCTCGTACTGAGTCCCTTCCTCCGGGGGCGCGGAGAAGCTCTCGACGAACCAGCGGCGCACCTCTCTTGCGAGCTCCCGCGTTGTTCGGGCCGCGGACTCGGCCATCATGGCGTCGACCTCGTCGCTCGACCTGGCCTTGGCCATTTTGTCCGGGTCAATATCGGGCGCTGGGGCTCGCACCGAGAAGACCAGCGCGTCGGCGGCTATCACCCCGACGGCGAAGTAGTCCGCCTGCCCTCGCCGGCGGCGAAGGCGCACGACGACGGTGTAGTCGGCCACGTCGGGCGCAACGAGGCGGACGTGCGGCGCGGCGGCGAGCATATCGGCAAGGACGTCCCCGACCGCCGCGGCCTCGCGCATGGTCAGGCCGGAGGTCACGCCGGGCCGGACGTCGACGGCGACGGCCGCGTAACGCTCCGAGTCCGGCGACGCAGCCGCAGTAGGAGGAAAAGTCAGAAGGGACAAGCTCAGCGCGAGCAGAGCGAATGTGAAAAGTTTCTTCATCTATATATACTCTCCCCCTAGTGTCGGAAGTGCCGCGTGCCGGTGTGGATCATGGCCATGCCGTGCTCGTCGGCGGCGGCTGTGGACTCGGCGTCCCTGATCGAGCCTCCGGACTGGACGACCGCCGTGACACCCGCTTCGCCGGCGTACTTGACCACGTCGCCGAACGGGAAAAAGGCGTCCGACGCCATGACCGCCCCAGCGGCCTTCATCCCGGCGTGGCGCAGGGCTATCTCCGCGCTCCCCAGTCTGCTTGGCTGTCCCGTGCCTATCCCGACCGTCGCCCCGTCCCTAGCCAAGACTATCGCGTTCGACTTGACGTACTTCACCAGCCTCCACGCGAACAGCAAGTCCGCCATCTCCGAGGCCGACGGCACGCGCCGCGTCACGACCCTCTCCCGCCATCGGGCGGCCAGAGCTGCGTTGCTCCCCTCTTCCTGGGCGTCGCGCCCCTGAACGAGGAATCCGCCCTCGATCGAGCGCCACTCGTCCTCGTCCATCTTGTCCCACGCGTCGTCGTCCACCTCCAGAAGGCGGAGGTTCGTCTTGCGCAACAGGGCTGCCCTCGCGTCGTCGTCAAAGGAGGGGGCCAGTATCACCTCCAGGAATATCTCGGCCAGCCTCTCCGCCAGCTGGCCGTTCACCGGGTCGGTGAACGCCGCTATGCCGCCGAAGGCCGAGCGCTCGTCGCACGCGTATGCCCTCTCGAACGCCTCCTGTGCGGTGAGGCCGAACGCCGCGCCGCAGGGGTTCGCGTGCTTCACGATCACGGCAGCTGGCTTGCCGAGGCCGCATATTTTGAGCTCGCGCGCCACTCGGAACGCCCCGTCCGCGTCGAGCCAGTTGTTGTAGGAGAGCTCCTTCCCCTGAAGCTGCCGCGATCTGATGAACGAGTCGCCCTCGCCCCTCGCGTACAGGGCGGCGCTTTGGCCGGGGTTCTCGCCGTATCGGAGGTCGGATACCTTCTCCGCGAAGAGCGCCTCGAACGACGCGTCCATGACCTTGGCTATGCACGCGTCGTACTCGGCCGTGTGACGGAACGCCGCCCCGGCCAGCCTCCTCCTCTCCTTGGACGGGCAGTCCCCGTCGCGGCGGAGGGCAGCCAGCACGGGGGCGTAGTCCGACGGGTTGACGATCACGATAACGTCCTCGTGGTTCTTAGCCGCGCTCCGCACAAGCGACGGGCCGCCTATGTCTATCTCCTCGATGAGCGACTCGAACGGCAGCTTCTTAGCTGCCGCCTCGCGGAACGGGTAGAGGTTCACGGCCACGAGGTCTATCGGCGCTATGCCGAGGTCGCCGATGGTCTTCATGTGCTCCGCGTCTTCCCGGCGAGCCAGGATGCCCCCGTGTATCGCGGGGTGAAGGGTCTTCACGCGCCCGCCGAGGATCTCGGGAAAGCCCGTGACGTCCGACACGCGCGTGACCGGCACTCCTGCTTCCGACAGACGGGCCGCTGTGCTGGAGGTCGATATGATCTCCGCCCCAAGCTCCCTGAGCCCGCGGGCGAACTCCACGGCACCGGTTTTGTCCGACACGCTGATCAGCGCGCGCTTGACCACACATTCCGACATGATGACGCTCCCCTTTTTTATGGTTTCGGTGGCGGCGAAGGAGTCTGAGACTCCAAAATGTATTAGACTTAATTATATAACGGGACGCCGCACAGTCCCTAAAATAAGAAAGGGGATAGAGACATGAGGAAAGGCGTTTTACTTTTGCTGGCCTGCGTGATCTGCGTTTTGGGGGTATCGGAGGCGTTGGCGGCGGGGACTATCCGCGTTGCGGTGATCGACGAGCCTCCCACGCTAGACCAGCAGGTCGCGACCGCCGACGTGGCGACCATGATCGCTCAGCACGTCTTCGAGGGGCTCTACACGTTCGACTCGAAGTACGACCCTGCGCCGATGCTGGTCGATAAGGAGGAGATCCGCGACGGAGGGAAGGTCGTGTCCCTGACGCTGCGGAAGGGCGTCAAGTTTCACGATGGCTCGGACCTCGACGCGGGCGACGTCCTGGCGTCGCTGAACCGCTGGGGCGAGTGGGGTGCGCGCGGCAGCGTGCTCTTCTCCAACATCGAGAAGATCGAGGCGGTGAACGACCTCGAAATAGTCATCACCTTCAAGGCCCCCTTTGCCCCTTGGAAGAACCTCCTCGCCTTCATAAACGGCGGCCCGGTCATCTACCCCAAGGAGGTCATCGAGACCGCGGACAAGACCCCCATCGACCCGTCCAAGTACATCGGCACAGGCCCCTACAAGTTCGCCGAGCGCAACGTCGGGCGCTACACGAAGCTGGTGCGCTTCCCCGACTACGCCTCGAGGACGGAGGAGCCGAACGGCTATTTCGGCAAGCGCGAGGCGCTGCTGGATGAGATTCTGTTCATTCCGGTTCCGGACGTGGGCACGAGGGTCAACGGGGTCAAGGCGGGCGACTACGACTACGCCGAGCAGATGCCGGGAGACCTGTTCGACTCGCTGCAGAAGGACGCGGACGTGAAGATAGCGGTCAGCCAGGGTGCGAACGCCGGCCTGATGTTCTTCAACTCGAAGGCCGGGATTTTCAAGGACAACTACGCGCTGCGCCGCGCTCTGGAGACGGCGATGAACATGAAGCCGGCGCTTCAGGCAGCCATAGGCAGCAGCGCCCTCTGGAAGGCCGACGGCTCGCTGATGAGCGACACGACGAGCTGGTACTCGAAGGCCGGCACGGAGAACTACAGCCGCAACGACCCTGCCGAGGCGAAGAAGCTGGCGGCCGAGGCCGGCTACAAGGGCGAGAAGATCGTCTTCATGGCCTCGACGTCGTACAAGACGCACTTCGACATCACGACGGTGCTGGTCGAGCAGCTCAAGAGCGCCGGCTTCAACGTAGACCACCAGATTTTTGACTGGGCCACGCTCGCCTCGAAGCGCTCCGACCCGACGCAGTGGGACATCTTCTTCACGCACCACGGCTTCGTGCCCGACCCGATCCTGTTCAGCTTCATGAGCGACACATACCCCGGCTGGTGGGCCAGCGACGCGAAGACGGAGCTGCGGGCCAAGTTCGTTGCGACGATGGACCCTGCCGCGCGCAAGGCCGTCTGGGACGCCATCCAGGCCCTGGTCTACGAGGAAGTCCCGGTCGCGAAGGTGGGGGACTGGTTCAATTACGACATCTACTCGCCCAAGGTGACCGGCCTGTCGGACTCGTCGCTGATCTGGCCGAAGTTCTGGGGAGTCGGAGTAGCTCGCTAAGGGGGTCTGCCGAAGCCGGTTATCCCGAGGAGATATAGTGGGGGCATTTTGCCCCCATTTTTTCTCGTGTCTGGGGTAAAAAGAGCTTGACATACCCTGCCAAATACTCTATACTGCATAGGCGCTGGGGGCGGATAGTTCAGCGGTAGAACACCTGCCTTACACGCAGGGGGTCACAGGTTCGAACCCTGTTTCGCCCACCAAAGGGGCTAGCACCCCAGGGGGCTGTGATACCCCAGGGGGCTGGAACCCGAAGGGGCATAAAGGCCCTGAGGGGTCTGAGCCTCTGAAGCGAGCGGGGGTCGTAGCTCAGTCGGTTAGAGTGTCGGCCTGTCACGCCGAAGGTCGCGAGTTCGAGTCTCGTCGGCCCCGCCATTTTAGGGGGCGGGATAGCTCAGTTGGTAGAGCAACGGACTGAAAATCCGTGTGTCCCCAGTTCGACTCTGGGTCCCGCCACCAGGGTATATGCGGAAGTAGCTCAGGGGTAGAGCACAACCTTGCCAAGGTTGGGGTCGCGGGTTCAAATCCCGTCTTCCGCTCCAGTAAAATAGCAGGTTCGGAGGATTCCCTCCGAACCTTTTTATTTCTGTTATTCCACGGTTGTTCCGAGCTGACCACCGAGCGCGGCCAGGCTCTGGAATGGCCTGCGGCTTCACCCCTATTCCCCCACGGAAGCCCCCCTCTTCCCTCGCGCCATCCCCATTCCCATCCTCGTCCCTCGTCCATGTGAACGCCCATGTGGACGTCCATACGAACGCCCGAACGCCCATCATGAAATTCGAGACCTTCTAAATGACCTCCAGTACGGAGCGTATCGCGACAAGCCTCGTCGCAAGCTCCTTTTTCTCCTCCGCTCCCAGAAAACAAGCTTGGCAAATCCGTTCCGCGGTGCTATACTTCCTCCGCTGATATTTCGCCGAGCGGTTCGGCGGCAAAAATTTCGTTTAACGGAGGTGGCAACATGGCGACGCAAGCCAGAACGTGGTTACAGACGGGCAAGCCGTACACAACGGGTTTTGCCCTGCTCAAGACGGCAGGGGTAAAAACAGCTGCATCGCTTACGCGAATAAATAATATCCGCCTAGGCAATGCACGGTTTTTTGCAAGGGCGCAAGTTTGGGCATTGAAGGGAGCGCTAAGTTTGCTTACGCGTTTTATGATTCAAAAGGAGCTCAGGCGATACCGAGCCGAGTTTCGGAAATTCGGCATCGATCTAACGTATCCTATGCTCAAGCTTGCCGAGCAATGCAGGGCGCTAGGAGACGATACTGGTAGGGCTCTCATTGCTTTTATAGATGCCTCGCTAGAAAACGACGTTTCCTCCTTAGAACGTTGTTTTTCTGTGCCTATGGAGCAAATCAAGGGCAACCATGCACGAGCGGTAAAGCTACGCCAGTATTTTAGGGACGCGCTTGACCAGATCGACTACGATATAATAGAGCCGTTGACGGATGTTCGCACTGCCCTAAGCTTTTTGTATGGGCCAGAGCGAGATGAAATTGAAGCGCTGGACGCTGAATTTGCGGCAAAATTGGCAAAGTGGACACAAAAGTTCCAGTCGTTCTAGATTTCGACGAGGTTAATCCTCGTTTCGTCAACGAGCTACGGACGGTGTGCAAAAAAGACCCGTCATTTAAGAACGTGTACGATAAAACCGTGCGCAATTTCTTAATGGACTATATGGTTGTATCCAATGAAGAATGGAGGTCAAAATATATCAAGGTGATTTCGTGTGCAACAACAGTACACATCGATAAAGACAACGCATGCAGCATTAGCAAAATCAGGGTGAAGGCTCAAGGGAAAGGCAGTAGTGAATCACCCAGAATATGGATAGCTAATGTTGTCGTTCCATACGTGGTAATCCCCCTAACCATCTATACCCACAGTGACGCTAAAACAAAAAGCGAACCAACGTTCAAGGCGCTAACGAAATTAAGAGAGCAAGTAATCGATGCGTATGTAGCATATCTCGAAAACCAAAATTAATCACTGCGCAATGACATTGACCTCGATTTTCTTAAGGATGTACACTAGCAAGAATAAACAAATCATAACACGAAAGTAAGATCAAAATGATCGCTATAGCTATAGAGCTACATCATTTTTCAAAACACCCCCTTTCCGCACTAGATTCACCCCCACCACCTCCTCCTCAGTATCTTGACCACAAACTCTTTCCTCAGCCCATGCCTCTGCGCCCCTCATCAAAAAGCTCGCCTCGCCCTCAACGTTCCTCTCAACCCCCGACGTCCAGCCTACTTGCTCCACCCTCACCCATGCGCCCGTCCTTCTCTCCTCGCCCTGCGCTCCACCGACACCCTTCCCCTCCCCCAACCCCCAACGCATATCAGGGAACCCACCCCACAAAAAATCAGGAGGCCGGTTCCCCGACCCCCTGAACACCCTCAAACTACCTCCCTCTCTTACCCCCCAGAGCCAAAGCCCAAACACCCCCACAAGCCCCCCTACTCCAAAGGCAAAGGCATCACACCCTCCACCTCCACCCCCACTACGAACATTCTCCCCGCCGGTGACCGCCCCATACCCAATGGAAATGGACTTCGAGCCCCCCTCCGAACCTTTTTTATTTCCGTCGTTCCACGGTCGTTCCAAAAGGAGAGATCGGCATGACTAAGCTGCCGCGCCTGCCGCTGGGCATACAGAGCGGACATGTACAAGGACGGCAGGCGGGAGCTCTTCGCCGGACTCGCCG
>JAISUL010000050.1 GCA_031272145.1 Synergistaceae bacterium | reverse complement strand
GCCCGCAACATGCTCCGCAAGGGGCTTTCCGTCGACAGCGTCGTCGAGTACACCGACCTGCCGCGCCGCGAGGTCGAGTCGTTGGTAAGTCGCTGAAGCTGGCCTGACGGCTGGTGCGCCTGACGTCGGGGACGCAAGGGCAGCAAAAAACGGCGCGGAGAGCCCGCGCCGTTTGCTTTTGCTCGCTTAGCCCGTTGTTTACCGCCAGCCAGCGCGACGGCTGAACTGCCAAAGAACACGGCCATTCCCGTTTGGAAAACTTATTCCGAGGAGCATAGCACAATTTCGGAGAAAGGCTAGGGGAAATGATGAATGCCGATAAAAAAGGACGCCTCACCGACGTCCTTTTATGTCCTATTCGTGGTTCGAGCTGTTGGCGAGGGGGCTGAGGAGACCCCTCACCGATAGTATGGATAGTACGGCGGAGCGTACGGGGAGGTGGGCACGTAGGGCACGGGCACAGGATAGGTGGGCACGACGTAGCAGTAGGTCGGTGCGACGGTCACAGACGTAGGCATCGGCACGGGCGCGTAGGAGGGCGCGGGTCCATAGGCAGGCGCAGACCCATAGGAAGGAGCAGACCCATAGGAAGGAGCAGGCCCATAGGAAGGAGTAGGCCCATAGGAGGGTCCAGGCGCGTAAGAGGGCGCGGGCGCGTAGGCAGGCGCGGCCATGGGTATCACGGCAGGCGCGGAGGCCGCGGAAGTCGCCGTCCCCGTGATGTAAGCGCGCTTGGTCTTCTCAGTCCTGAACGGCCAGATCGAGTATTCAGTGGTCCTGATGTCCACCGCCAGCGGTGAGGGTATCACAGGCGACCCCACGTAAAACGAACCAGACCCGGCGTAGGCACCGCCGTACGAATACGGCCATGCACTGGCCAGCGACGCCGACGCCGCCACTGCCACGGCACACATGGCAAAAACGAAAAGCACTTTCTTCATTTCTTTTCCCCCTAATGGAGCAGCTGATTTTAGACTACCGCTCACGCGGGACGGCAGCCGACCACACGCGCAAAAAACTTGATGAACATAGTATCACATATTTCTCAATTGTGCGCATGTAAATCTCAAAAATTTGCCACAAAAATGTAGCAGAAAAAGCGCGGGAGTCCGACCCCTCGCGCCACACCTATATTAATTAATAGTAGACAGGATAGTATGGAACGTAAGCCGCGTAGACCGGCGCGGCGTAGTAGTACGCCGGGACGACCGGCGCCACGTAGACGCGCCTGACCTTGACCACCGGCTGCACAACCACCACGGGCCTAGGAGCCACCACCACAGGCGGAGGAACCATCACCGGCGCGGCTAACGCGTAGTACGCAATCCCATAACAGGGGGCGTAGCCATCGTACGGCGCGTAAGGACAATATGGCCATGCATGGGCAAGCGACGCAGACGCCATCAGGGCAGCGGCGCACAGAGCAAACACGAAAAGAGCCTTCTTCATTATCTTTCCCTCCATGATAAAAAACCTCCCAGTGGTCTCGATTGGGCTAAGACCCCCTTGGTGCTCGAGACCCCACCTCGTCCGAGTCGACACTTCTCGAACGCGAGGATAAGCTTAGCCGGCGCTGCCGGGAAAAGCAAGGGGTACCACTGGCATATGGCGTGATAGAATGCCGGATGAGGTGATGTTCATGAAGACGCGGCTCGCCGCTGCCCTCGTGATGCTGCTCGCTTGGCCGTCGTGGGGCGGCTCCTCATTCGATATATCCGCCTTCCGCGGGCCTAGGATGAGCGAGCTCTACTACGTCGTGATACGCGACACGGACGCCCAGCTTCTCGCCATGGAGACGGGGAAGCTCGACGTGCTGTCGGACATCTACCGGCCTGCGGACGTCGAGAAGCTGGCCGGCTCGGACAAGGTGGAGATGTCCCTGGCCTCGTCGTTCCACGGGTTCTTCATAACGTTCAACGTGCGCAAGTTCCCCTGGGATCGGGCGGAGCTGCGCACGGCGGCGTCGATGGCCATGGATCGCCGGCGGTGGACTAGAGACCTGTTCTCTGGCTACGCCGAGCCCATGACGTCGTTCCTGCCGGCGGTCTCGCCCTACTGCGAGCCGCCTGAGCCCAGGCCTCAGGGCGTGGACGCGGCGCGCAGGCTGCTGGCCGAGGCGGGCTGGACGTGGAATACTAAGGGCGCGCTGGTCTCCCCGGAGGGACGCGAGGTGCCCAAGACCCGCGTGTTTTGTCCTCCGTCCTCCGTGGCGGCCACGACCACCGAGATAGCGTGGATGGCGGCGGACGCGCTCTCTGCCATCGGGGCGCCTGCCGAGGCCGAGCCTATGGACTTCCAGACCATGCTGGCCAGGGTCGACGCGCGGGACTTCGACGCGTGCACCAACGCATGGGGCATGTCGAGAGACCCGGACGTGCTTTACTCCTTCTATCACTCCTCGATGGACGTGGAGGGAGGCTACAACCTGAGCGGCATAGCCGACCCGGAGCTTGACGCCGCGCTTCTGGAGCTCCGCAACGCGCCGGACGAGGCCAGCGCTAGGACGGCCGCCGGGCGCGCCCAGAGCCTTCTGGCCGCCTTGATGCCGGTCATCCCGGTCTACAGCCGCTACTCCATCTCGGCTGTCCGCTCGGACTGGGACGGCATATTCGCGACCGACCGAGTGACGTCAGACAACCTCTGGACTCTGCTCTCCATGACGCCGCGCGGCGCCGGAGAGGCCGACCGCCCTATATACTGGAACATCCCGGAGGAGATACGCTCCCTCAACCCCTTCGTCTCCTCGACCACGTACGACTGGACTGTGCTCGGCACGATCTACGACAGCCTCATATCCGTGAACCCTTACACCTTCGAGGACATACCCTGGCTGGCCGAGAGCTGGAGCATCGACATGGGCGAGCGGGGATCCGTCCTGACATTCACGCTCAGAGAAGGCCTCCTGTGGCAGGACGGCCGCCCATTGACGGCGGAGGACGTGAGGTTCTCCATCCTGTACGTCAAGGACGCGAAGATACCGCGCTTTTACGACAGCGTGAGGGACGTATCGGAGATAGAGATAATCCCGCCCCGAACCGTCAGGGTCTTTATGTCAAACACCAGCTACTGGCACCTGCACAACATCGGGGGGATGATCATCCTACCCAAGCACGTCCTTGAGAAGGTGGAGGACTGGCGGACCTGGCAGCCGGCTCGTGCCCCCCACGCGGATGTAGACGGGTTGGAGATAACGGAGCTCGTCGGCTCGGGGCCGTTCGTGTTCCGCGAGTCGAGAACCGGCGAGTACGTTCGGATGACGCGGAATAAGCACTATATGTTGGAGGTAGGGAGATGAAGGAGTTTACGAGGCGGCTTTGCGGCTCTGTCGCCGTGCTGGCGGTCGTGCTCGCTCTGAACTTCGTCCTGTTCCGCGTGATGCCAGGCGACCCCCTGACTGGCGTGATGGACCCCAAGTTCTCCCCCGAGGCCAAGAGGCAGCTGGCGGCTCAGTGGGGGCTCGACAAGCCGATGGGCGAGCAGTTCGTCCTCTACGTTCGGGAGATGCTGTCGTTCCGCTTCGGGCTCTCCATGATGACGGGGCGGCCAGTGTGGGAGGAGATTAGTTCCCGCGTGCCCAACACTGTGGCGCTCCTGCTGCCGACCCTCGTCCTGTCCGCTGCCATTGGGATATGGCTTGGCGTGAAGGCCGCCGTGAGGCGCGGGTCTTTCACAGAACGGCTCGTCCTGTGGGGCGGCGCGCTGTCGTTCTCGTTTCCGTCGTTCTTTCTGCAGCTGGTGTTCCTGATGTGCTTCGCGTACGCGTGGCCTGTCTTTCCCCTGAGGGGCACCACGTCCATACCGCCGCCGGCGGGCGAGATGGCCTCTCTGATCGACTACCTATGGCACCTTGCCCTGCCTATGACGTCGCTCGTGCTGCTGAGCTTCGGCGGGTGGGCGCTGTACGTGCGCAACATGATGGTCAAGGCATTGGGCGAGGATTACGTCCTCACGGCGCGGTCGCGCGGGCTTCCGGAGCGGCGCATCGTGTGGAACCACGCGTTCCGCTCGATACTGCCCCCGGTGCTGACGATCCTGCTCCTGTCGCTGCCGGGCGTGGTTAGCGGCGCTGTGATGACCGAGACGGTCTTCTCGCTGAACGGGGCGGGGCGCTTCCTGCTGGAGGCGGTGAACTCGCACGACTACCCATCGGCGGGCGCGGCGTTTTTTCTGCTGGCCCTCATAACCGTGCTGTGCAACCTAGCAGCCGACGCCCTCTATAATATCGTGTGAAATGGACACTATGGTGTCTGGGGATAGCCATCCCCGAGGAGGTGGCGGCGGTTGCGCCTGATAACAAGCCATTTGAACACTGACTTCGACTCCATCGCCTGCATGGTGGCGATGCAGAAGATGTACCCCGACGCGGTCATATGCCCGCCAGGCACGGTGAGCCGCCGAGTCAAGGACTTTCTTAACCGGCACGGGCACCTTTGGCGCATGGGCAAGCCCAGCAAGATACCTCTAGATCAAGTCACGCTTATGGTCGTGGTGGACACGAGGGCGAGGTCGCGCCTCGGGCCGTTCGCGGCGCTCGTGGGGCGGCGCGACGTCGAGATCCACGTCTACGACCACCACCCCCCGACGATAGACGACATCCCGGCCGACAAGGTGTTCTACGAGCCAGTGGGGGCGACGTCCTCGATAATGGTCGAGCGCCTCCTGAAGAAGGGCATGAGGGTTACCCCGGAGGAAGCGACGCTCCTCGCGATGGGCATATACGAGGACACGGGCGCCCTGACCTACGCCTCCACGACTAGGGAGGACATAGCGGCCATCGCCCGGCTCCTCGACATGGGGGCAGACCTCTCGATGGTCTTGCCGCGCATCGAGGCGACTATGCCGGCGAACGAGCGCCGGCTCCTCGACGCGCTCGCCGAAAACGGGGAGGAGGCATACATCAACGGGGCAAAGGTCTTTCTAACCTGGGCAGACCAGGAGGAGTACGTCGACTGCCGGTCTGTGCTTATCCACAAGCTCAGGGACTACTGCGAGGCGCAGGTCACGATCGCGGCTGTGAGGCACGGCAGCATGACGTCCCTGATAGCCCGCAGCGCGCCTGGCATAATGGACGTGGGGAAGTTCTTAGTGAGGTGGGGCGGAGGCGGGCACCCTCAGGCTGGCTCGGCCTCAGTCCTCGACTCGGACCCGATGGCGCTCGCCGCGGAGGTGAAGAAGCAGCTCGCCTCGGCCATAGCGCCGCTCGAAAAGGTCGACGCGGTCATGACGTCGCCCGTGCGCGCCATCTCCCCCGACACGAGCGTAGCGGACGCCTACCGCATCATGCTGCGCTTCGGATACGGTGCCATGCCGGTCGTGAACAGCTCCGACCGCACAGTCATAGGCGGAGTGGCGGGCATCATGACGAGGAAAGACCTCGACAAGGCGCACCTTCACGGGTTCGACCGCGCCAGCGTGAGCGAGTTTATGACCGAGGGAGTCATAACTCTGCCTGCCGAGGCCTCGGTGAACGAGGCTCACAGGATGCTGGCCGTGTTCGACTTCGAGGGCCTGCCGGTGCTGTCGGACGGAAGGCTCGTCGGGATGGTCACGCGGGCCGACCTCCTGCGCGCCCTGTACCAGAGCCACCGCTTCTCCGAGAACAAGGGCGCAGACGGTCTGCTCCCAGAGGAGAGGTACCACATATGGCGCGAGCCGGTCAAAGACCAGCTGGAGGCGTCGTTCGATCTGTCCGTCGTGTCGCTTTTGCGGCGCGTTGGGGAGAAGGCGAGGGCGCTCGGCATGAGGGCGTACCTCGTGGGCGGTGCCGTGCGCGACATCCTGACAGGGAAAAAGAACGTGGACATCGACATATCGCTTGAGGGCGACGCGGAGGAGTTCATAAGGCGCTGGGACGACCCGCGCTGCCGGAGCGTCGTGCACGGGCGGTACAAGACCGGGACGCTCATATGGGAGGACGGGTTCAAGATAGACATAGCCACGGCGCGGCGGGAGTTCTACGAGTACGCCGCCGCTATGCCGGAGGTGCTCAGCGACTCGCTCAAGCAGGACCTGGGCCGCAGGGACTTCACCGTGAACGCGATGGCCATCTCCCTCTCCGAGGACGACTGGGGGACTCTGATGGACTTCTACGGCGGGCGCAGAGACCTGAGGGAGGACGTCCTGAGGGTCATGCACAACCTGAGCTTCGTGGACGACCCGTCGCGCGTGCTCAGGGGCGTCAGGTTCGAGCAGAGGCTGGGCATGAGCTTCGAGGACAACACCCTGCGCCTTCTGAACAGCGCGCTGCGCGGCGGGCTTCTCGGCAAGCTGTCAGGGCCTAGGGTGAAGATGGAGCTTGAGATAGACTTCAGCGAGGCCAACCCGGCGAAGGTAGCCGTCCGCATGCGTGACCTGGGCGTGTGGGAGGCGCTTTTCCCCGGCCTGCGCTTCACCGGCAGCGTGAGCAATAAGATGAGGCGGCTGCGCCGGATACTGCAGTTCCTGAAGAAGGGCAGGGTGGTCTTCCGCGGCGACGAGTGGCTGACGTACCTGGCCGCGCTGCTGTCCGAGTCCCCGCTAGAGGTGAGGTCGCTTGCGATGGACAGGATAAACCTCACGCCCAGTGAGCGCCGCGTCCTGGAGGCAGCGATAGCGGCGCCGACGCGCCTGAGGCCGTTTTTCGCGTCTACCCAGGCAAAGAGGGCATGCTCCGAGGTCTACCTTTTCCTGAAGGCCTACTCCCCTGTGTCCTTGGCGTACTGCCTGGCGTGCGAGGACAAGCGCGGGGCCGGGCACTGGATAGCGCACCACTTGACCGTCCTCAGCGCGACCAAGTGCGCCCTGACCGGCGGCGACCTCAGGGCGATGGGCTACGCCCCAGGCCCATGGATCGGAGATATGCTGGAGACCCTGCGCCTTGAGCACATGGACGGCAAGCTGACCTCGCGCGAGGATGAAGTTGAGTTCGTGAAGGACAACTTGATCATGTCGCGGAGCTAAGAGAGCAGCAAAAAAATATGGACTTCACGCGGAAGCGCAGCGAAAAATACGACTACGCAGGGCAGTCCTACTCCGACGCCGTGCCGAACCTGCATAGGTACCCGGCCACCATGATCCCGCAAATCGGCGTGGACGTGCTGAAGGAGTTCGGCGTCGCCGGAGACAGCCTGCTAGACCCGTACTGCGGGTCGGGGTCGTCCTTCCTCTGCGGCCTCAAGCACGGCATGAAAAGGATGACCGGCTTCGACATAAACCCGCTGGCGGTTCTTATCTCGAAGGTGAGGTTCACGCGGCTCTCCGCGGAGGAAGTAAAGGAGATGTCCGCCGCGAGGCGCACGCTGCGAAACGACGTGTTCGACCTTTTGAAGGACGAGGCAAACATGGCGTCCCTGCCCATGCCGCACGTCACCAATATGTCCTTCTGGTTCTCGGAGCGGGTTGCAGCCCATCTCGCCGTAATCAAGGCCTGCATCGACAGAGTGCCCAACTCGAACCTGCGCAACTTCTTCCTGCTCGCCTTCTCCGAGACCGTGCGGGACTGCTCTTACGCGCGCACGAACGAGTTCAAGCTCGTGAGGATGAAGCCCGACGAGGTGCTGAAGTTCAACCCTGACGTCGCCGGCGTCTTCTTTGACCACTTCGACCGCATGTTTGCCTACTACATGGGATACTACCTGCCGAAGCTCACTGGGGACGGGGACAGTCGTCCCCAAGTCGATATACGAAGCGGGGCTCTGCCGGATCAGCAAGATCAGCGAGGAGAAATCTACGACGCAGTCCTGACTAGCCCGCCCTACGGCGACAGCGGTACGACGGTCGCTTACGGCCAGTTCTCCGCTCTGTCAAACGAGTGGCTGGGTATAAGCGGTGCCCGCAGGATCGACTCCATGCTGATGGGGGGCAGAATGGTGAAGGAGAACATCCGAAGCGGCCTGATAGCGCCTTACATCGCGGAGATAGAGAAGGCCGACGCGAAGCGGTCTCTTGAGGTCTCCTCGTTTTACGCCGACCTGGAGCGCTCAATCAAGACCGTCGCCGGGCGCGTGAGGAAGAGCGGCTTTATAATCTACGTCGTCGGAAACAGGACTGTGAAGAACGTGTGCCTGCCGACCGACATGTTCATAGCCGAGAAGTTCGAGGAAAACGGATGCCGGCACGTCGTGACGTACGAAAGGGCGCTCAGCAACAAGGCAATGCCGAGCAGGAACTCGCCCACGAACGAACCTGGGCGCACCGCCGGCACGATGCTTTACGAGTACATAGTTGTCTGCGAGAAGACAGCGGACTAAAAATCTAAAATAGGAGACCTACATGAACCTTTTTGGCGATCCAATAGTTTTCATTCTCACCATTCCGGCCGTGCTCTGGGCTATAACGTTCCACGAGTTCTGCCACGGCTACGCGGCCAAGCTCGTCGGCGACCGCACGGCGGAGCTTCAGGGGCGGCTGACGCTCAACCCCTTGGCTCACTTCGACGTGCTGGGCACTCTGGCGCTTTTATTCTTTCACTTCGGCTGGGCGCGTCCTGTGCCGATCAACCCGTCACACTTCCGCAACTTCAAGCGCGACCTCGTTATCGTCTCCCTTGCCGGCATCGCGGGGAACCTCCTCACGGCCTTCGTGTTCCTGCTTGTGTGGCACCTTTTCGGCTCCGTCCTGTTCTCCCTCGGAGGCCGTGCGCTGGTCATAGTCTTCCAGCAGATGGTCATGATCAACGTCGGCCTGGCCGCCTTCAACCTCATCCCCATCCCGCCGCTTGACGGCTCGCGTGTGCTCTTCGTCTTCCTGCCCCCCAGCGCCAGGTCATTCTATTACAGCATGGAGCGCTACGGCATATTCATTCTGATAATCCTGCTGGTGTCCGGGGTCATGGACGTCTTTTTTTATCCGATAATCCGCGTCCTGATACGCCTGGTGTCATTGGGCGGCATCCTATAATAGATGAAGATACTTGTGACGAACGACGACGGGATTTACGCCCCCGGCATAATAGCACTGGCGAACCGCGCTGCGGAGCTTGGGCACGACGTGACGGTGGTGGCGCCCGACCGAGCCCGAAGCGGCGCCGGACACGCCATAACATCGTCGGCCATACTAGTACACAGGCAGACGGTCTGCTCCCACGGGGCGTTTCAAGGCTACGACCCGCGCGTGACGGCGTTCTCATGCGACGGGACGCCGGCCGACTGCGCGATAGTCGGGCTGGTGAAAATAATGCGCGGGCAGACCGACCTGCTGCTGTCCGGCATAAACAGCGGCCCTAACCTTGGCTGCGACGTGTTCTACTCCGGAACTGTCGCGGCGGCGCGTGAGGGGTACTTCGAGGGAGTCCGATCAATAGCGCTGTCGCTGAACGGAGAGGACCACTACGAGAGCGCGGTTCAGGCGGCGGAGGCCATAATAGCGCCGGAGAACATAGATGCGATCCTCGGCCTGGGGGCAGGAGACAGCCGTCCCCAAACCGTCCCTCATCGTGCCGCGGCGCTGCTCAACGTCAACGTGCCGAACCTGCCTCCCTCCGAGATAAAGGGCTTCAGGGCTGCGTCATGCGGGCGGAGGCGGTATCGGGAGCGCCTAGCTGAGACTACTGCGCCGGACGGCCGGGCGGTCTACTGGCTCCACGGTCCAACCGCCGACGACGAGGAGAGGCCGGACAGCGACGTGATCGCCGTGAACGAGGGGTTCATCGCCATGACATTCCTGACCCACGACACGACGGACTACGCCCGCACCGCGGTGCTGGCCAGGCATCAACTAACGCTTAGGAGGAATGGCGGCCTGAGCTAGCACTAGCGGGCGTATGCTTCCTGAGGAGGGAGTTTATTCATGGAACTTAAGGTAGATAACACCGTCTACGCAAGAAAACACGAGGCGGACGGCAAAACTCAATCTCTGTTGTCGCATCTTGATGGTGTTGCGTCGCTATGCGCCGTCCGCGCCAGCGAGTTCGATTCAGAGGAATGGGGGCGGCTAATTGGCCTTTTGCACGACGTTGGCAAGGCCAATGCGAAGTTTCAAGAGAAACTTCTGAAAACCCCGAACCTGCAGGTCGATCACTCCGGCGCAGGCGCGGTATGGCTATATCGTATGAAGGGTTCCCCGGAAGCTAACGTTGGGCAGTCTTTGGCCTTCGCCATAGCCGGACATCACGCAGGCCTTCCCAACTTGATGCATCTAGGCGAACGCCTGAGGAAAAACGAGGAGTCGTTGTCGAAAATCGAGTGGTTCACGTCTATGCCTGAATTGGATTTGAAGCTGCCCAAGAAGCTGCCTGAATGGCTGCGCTGCTGCAACTTCAATGATAAGGCCATGAAGCGAAGCTGTGAGTTTTGGGTTCGTTTCCTTTTTTCCGCGCTTGTCGACTCCGACAGGCTTGACGCGGAGAAGTTCGACCTGCTAGCGACGTTTGGCGACAGCGCATATGTCGCGACCGGACGCGAATGCGAAACGGACATTCGTAAACTGCGCGACCGCCTCGACTCCTACGTCAACGGAAAGATGGCCGAGCTTTCGGTCGAAGACCGTGCGAGCCGCGTGAACACAGCCAGGGCCGAGGTACTGAAATCCTGCCGCGAGGCTGCTTCAACGCCGCCTGGAGTTTTTTCCTTGACGGTGCCGACTGGCGGAGGCAAAACACTTTCGGGCATGTCGTTCGCGCTGAACCACGCCGTGGAAAACAACATGCGCCGCGTTATCTGCGTTATCCCCTACACCAGCATCATCGAGCAAAACGCCGACGTTTACCGAGCCGCTATAGGGGATGAAAACGTCCTTGAACACCACTGCAACTATGATCCCGACGAAGAGCGCAGCCTCGTCGGCGACGCAGCCCTGACTATGTTCGAGAAGGCCGCCGAAAATTGGGATTTCCCGGTGATCGTAACCACCACTGTTCAATTTTTCGAGTCGCTGTTCTCGAACCGGCCATCGAAGTGCCGCAAATTGCACAACATCGCGCGGAGCGTAATCATTCTCGACGAAGCGCAGAGTCTGCCGCCGAAGTTTCTCAACACCATTTTGGATGGCCTGAAGGAGCTGACGGAGCACTACGGCTGCTCAGTCGTAATATCCACGGCTACACAGCCCGCTCTGGGAAAACGGCCGGATTTCCAAGGGTTTAACGAGGTGCGTCCGATCATAAAGGAGCCGCGCAAACTCTTCCTCGACCTGAAACGCGTTCGCTACCATTGGCCTGCCAAGAATGAGCGTTTGAGTGGCTGGGGAGAGCTGGCCGACATGGCGCTGGGGCATCGACGTGTTCTCTTGATCACCCACAAGCGAAAAGACGCGCGGGATCTGGCGATGGAGATGCGCTCGAAAGACCCGTCCGCTCCGCTTTTCCATCTGAGCGGGCAGATGTGTCCGGCGCACCGTTTGCGGACATTGGCCGACATAAACGCGGTTATGAAAGACCGCGACGCCACGTGCCGCGTTGTCTCTACACAACTCGTGGAGGCTGGCGTCGATCTGGACTTCGAGGTGGTCTATCGAGCGCTGGGAGGTCTGGATAGCGTAGCTCAGGCGGCAGGGCGATGCAATCGCGAGGGACGCAGTGAGCTCGGCGACGTCCACATCTACCGGTTTACCGAGCCACCCGGGGAAACCCTGACCAAAGGACGCGACACCTGCGAGACGATGCTGAGCGCCGGCGTGCTCGACCTCGAAGACCCTGAGGTCTTCACGGACTATTTCTGCCGCTTCTACCGCCAAAGGCCAACTGACTGCGTTGTGGCCAAGCGAGAGTCTTTTAATTATGAGGATGTTGCGCAGTCCTTCAAAATGATCGACGAAGCTGGACACAAAAACGTTGTGGTGTCCTACGGCGAGTCCGCCGCGATCGTTGCCGACATAAAGCGCAGCGGCTTGACCAGAGCGCTCTCGCGCAAGCTCCAGCGTTTCACCGTCCAGGTTTTTCACGACTCCTTCTGTGAGATGGCCCACGCGCTGGAGGAGGCGGCAGAGGGGGTCTACGTGCTGGGCGAGTCGTATAAGGAGGGCTACGACGAGGTGTTCGGCCTGCTGCCGCCGGGAGAGATTAGGGCGTCGAGTGCGAATTTTATCCTGTGAACCATTTGACAAACGCTAGACGTCCAATTATACTATTCGTAGTCTTGAAAGGAGGCGTCTGAATGTCGACGCGAAGTCCAGTTTTGAGGATGCGTGTTCAGGGCGCGTATGCGTGTTTTTCGCGGCCGGAACTTAAGACGGAGCGCGTGAGTTATGCCGTTCCAACTCCGTCGGCCATTCGCGGGATTTACGAGGCCGTTCTCTGGAAGCCGGCAATTTGCTGGCATGCGACGAGAATATACGTCCGCAAGCCGATACGCTTCGTCGCGCTCAAACGCAACGAGGTCAACAGAGTTGCCGCTACTCCGTCTGGGAAAACGATCTCGAACGGCGGCCCTGCGCCCCAGTTCTTCGCCGATGAAGACCGGGCGCAGCGTAACACCGTGGCCCTTTGCGATGTGGATTACGTTTTCGAGGCGTTCTTCACCATGATGCCATCGGCCGGGGAGTCAGACAACGTCTACAAGTTCATCGATATGTTCAGCAGACGTCTGGAAAAGGGGCAGTGCTTCACAACGCCTTATCTGGGCTGCCGCGAGTTCGCCGCCGACTTCTCTCCAGCCCCTGCCGATGACTACATGACATCCATCGATGACTGCCGCGATCTGGGCCTGATGCTGTGGGACATATCGTTCGCCCCATCCGGCAACAGGGCGCACTTTTTCGCTGCCAAAATGGAGAAGGGCGTCGTCGATATTCCCGAACGACCAGGGAAGGGGGTTGAGCTCACGTGATCATCCAAAAGCTCGGAGATTTCGCCATAAGGGAGAGTTTGGTGCCGGACCCCGACTTCGAGCTCAAGCCGATAGCGTGGCTGGTTAATATCGGTCAGGACGGTCGTCTGCTCAATATCGAGGGCACGCATTACCCTGCCCCCGTAGAGAGCAATGATAAAAAGAGGGCAAATCCGAAGCCCAAGCTGGTACCTAAGTCCTACTCTGTACCAAGGTGTGGCGGACGTTCTAGTAACGATAAGGCCTTCTTTTTTTGCGATAAAGCCGATTATGTTTTCGGTGTCAATATTCCTGGCGCTAAAGACCCTTGGCCTCTAGAAAAACTGGAAAGCCGCCGTGCTTTGTTCCTCGAACAGGTGCGTCTATGTGCTGAGGAAACTGCCGACGAGGCCGCGCTAAGCCTTCTGAAGTGCCTAGAGAACATCGCGAGTGGCGCTGAGGTTTTGGACTTGTCCTCGCTTCCAGAGAAGGTAAAGTCCAACGACCTATTCGCATTCGCCTATTACCCAGACGGCGGTGCGCTGATGACCGAGCGCGAGAAGATCAAGGACTACTGGAAACGCGTTCGCACTCTCGATGTGGACGAGAAGAAAGCGTCATCCGGCGTCATAAGGCAGTGCCTCGCTACCGGGGAGGAATTCAGCGGTGACGTCGCACTCTTCCCGTTGATAAAACTGCCTGGCGGCACGACGAGTGGCGTGGGATTCGTCAGCTTCAACTCTCCGGCGTTTTGGTCATACGGTTGGAAGCGTAACGAGAACGCCCCGATATGTCGTGAGGCCGCCGAAGCTGCGGCGGCTGCGCTGAAGCGTTTGACGGCCTCGTCCCCAGTCGATCCGAGTGACCCATCGAAGACGCTGAATAGACAAAACATCAAGCTTTCGTCGGACACCATCGTGTGCTACTGGAGCAGTGGTGGTGATATTGACAATTCTTTATACGGTATGCTCAATGCGGATCCGGAGAAGGTAGGGGCACTCTATAAAAGCATATGGCAAGGTCGGCTGCCAGAGCGTGTTGACGATGGCCAGTTTTATGCCTTGACGCTTTCAGGTGCCCAAGGACGCGCCGTTTTGCGCGGTTGGTTCGAGAGCACCATTCACGACGTTCAGGAAAATCTGTGCCGCTATTTCGACGACACGGCTATGGGTAGGATCGCACGTGGTAACGATGACGTTCCCTACGCGCTTAGCTTTTTGTTCGAGTCATTAGCCGACCCGGCGCAACGTAGGGATGAGGCCGTACCGAGGGTTCTGACTGGCGAGATGGTTGACGCTATTCTCGGTGGCGTTCGATACCCTGAGACTGTATTGCAGCGGGCAGTTGAAAGGTATCGCAGTGAGATCGGCAGCCGCAGTGTCGACACAGATAGGAGGACAACCCTCAGGCGGAACGACGCGCGCGCCGCTCTAGTCAAGGCGGTGCTGAACCGCAACAGGAAAAAGGAGGTTAAAAAGCTGATGGATCCCGACAACACCAGTCAAGGCTACCTTTTGGGGCGGCTTATGGCGGTCATGGAAAAGCTGCAGGTTGAGGCGTTTAGAAGCGACAGCAACAGTGCTGGCGACGAGGGCGAAACTAGCGGCAAAGGCGGCAAACCCGACGGCGTCAACAGCACCATAGTCGATCGTTTTTTCGGCGGGGCATCCGCTACGCCGAAGGCCGTTTTTCCGCGCCTACTAGTCAACTCTAAGCATCACGAGAGGAAGCTGGGGGAGAAACACTACGGAAGAATGCTGCGGTACAGTGGATATATTGACGACATTCTTTCCAACATTGGCGTCAATCGCGGCACCAACGAGCTTCAGAAGTACTCGGACGGGTTCCCCTCGTTTCTTAACCTTGACGAGCAAGGGCTTTTTGTTATCGGCTATCACCACATGCGCCATTGGCTCTGGATGAACCGCGAGGAAAGAGCCAAGTGGGAAGACGAGCACCGGAACGCTCCGTGCGCTTACCTTAGCAAGCGGAGCGATGGCGATGAATCCTCTGATAACTTCGAGGATTCAACGGAGGAGGAGCACTGAGATGAACCCTATCACCAAGCGTTACGACTTTATTTTGGCGTTCGACGTTGTCAACGGCAACCCGAACGGTGACCCTGACGCCGGAAATGCGCCACGCATCGACCCCGAGACTGGCAAGGGGCTTGTTTCCGACGTTTGCCTCAAGCGCAAGATACGCAACTACGTGACGCTCGTCAAGCGTGATCCCGCTACGGGAGCCCCTGAGGCCGGCTACGACATCTATGTCAAGGAAAAGGCCATCTTGAACCGCCAGCACAAACTAGCTTACGACGCTTTGGCGCTTGATTCAAAGAAAGCTGAGGATACCGACAAGGCGCGTCAATGGATGTGCCAGACGTTCTTTGACATAAGAATGTTTGGTGCGGTTATGTCGACCGAGGTCAACTGCGGTCAGGTTCGCGGGCCTGTTCAAATGACGTTTGCTCGCTCAGTAGATCGCATCGCCGTGCTGGATCAGTCCATAACGCGCATGGCCGTCACCACCGAGCGGGAATCTACTGCTCAGAGTGGCGGCAACCGGACTATGGGCAGAAAAACCATCGTGCCTTACGGCCTTTATGTCGGTTACGGCTTCATCTCCCCGTATTTAGCCAATGATACGGGCTTCTCGGAGGATGACCTTAACCTGCTTTGGCAAGCCCTCGCAAACATGTTCGAGCTTGACCGCTCTGCCGCCCGCGGTTTGATGGCGACGCGCAAGCTGTTTGTTTTCGAGCATACAAGTCCCTTGGGTGATGCTCCGGCTTATGCGCTATTCAAGTTCTTCGAGCCGAAACAGAGGAACGACATCCCAGTGCCGCGCTCGTTCGAGGACTACACCGACCTCAACATCGACGAACTGGCAGTGAAGAAGCAGTTTCCCAACGTTTCTCTGCGCGAGATCGTTTGAGAGCCAACGAATGTACTCCGACGACGACCTCATAGCGATCTCAGGGCTTCAGCACCTGATGTTCTGTGAACGGCAGTGGGCACTCATTCACATGGAGCAGGAGTGGAGTGAAAACGTCCTGACCATTGAAGGGAGGCAGCTTCATGAGTTCGTCCATGGCCAAGGGGCAGGTGTTCGCGGGGGAATGAGAACGGCGCGAGGGCTTCGTCTGCGCTCGTTGAGGCTTGGGCTGTACGGTGTGGCCGATCTCGTCGAGTTTCACGACGGCGGGATTCCATATCCCGTGGAGTACAAGCGCGGGCGCAAACGCCCCGACAGCGCCGACGAAGTACAGCTTTGCGCTCAGGCAATCTGTCTTGAGGAAATGCTTGGCGTATCTGTGTCAAAGGGCGCTGTGTACCACGGAGAGCCCAGAAGACGTATTGAAGTCGAGCTTGACACGAACCTTCGCGCGGAAGTGGAACGCCTATGCCTCCGCGCGAGGGAGCTTTACGAAACAGCTATAACACCGCCACCGGCGTTCGGGAAGCGGTGTTCAAGTTGCTCCATACAGGACATATGTTGCCCTAAAGCCGTCGTCAGCGACGGGTCGTCCAAGTACGTTTCCGACTTGCTGCAAGAAGCTATGAGTGAAGTGCAGCTGCCATGAGACACTTGCTCAACACTCTTTTTGTATCCACGCAAGGGGCATGGCTTTCCAAAGACGGGGAGAACATCGTTGTGCACCTTGACAGAGATACGACAAAACGATACCCCATCCATATCTTAGAGTCCGTCGTTTGTTTCGGTGATGTCAACGCTACGCATCCCTTGATGGGTTTCTGCGCCGAAAAAGGCGTTGCTTTAACCTATCTTGACGAGCACGGACGTTTTATAGCGCGCATGCAGGGGCCGGTGCGCGGCAATGTCTTGCTTCGCCGCCAGCAGTATAGGTTGGCCGACGACGGAAAAGCTACGATAGTTATAGCTCGCAATATGCTCATAGGCAAGATCAGCAACAGTCGTGCCGTGCTGCTGCGCGCCGCTCGTGAAACGCGTGATGGTGGCACACCTAATGGGGCGCGTTCAGCACTATCGGTGGCCGCAAAGTATCTTGGAGACACTGTTAAAGACCTAGACAGGCCGCTGTCATTGGACGTTCTGCGAGGAAAAGAAGGCGACGCTGCACGACACTATTTCGACGTGTTCGATCACATGATAGTCGCCCAAAAAGAACATTTTCGTTTCACCGAGCGCAACAGGCGCCCTCCAACGGACAATGTGAACGCGCTTTTGTCTTACGTTTACAGCCTGCTGACCAACGACATCGAGTCAGCTCTGGAAGGAGTTGGTCTTGACCCAGCCGTCGGATATTTGCACCGAGAGCGTCCAGGACGCCCAAGTCTAGCGCTCGATATGATGGAGGAATTTCGTTCGTGGCTCGCTGACAGACTCGTGCTATCGCTCATAAACTTGAAGCAGGTGAGACCAGACGGCTTTTCATGCAGCGAGAGCGGCGCGGTTATGATGAGCGGAGACACGAAAAAGGCGGTTCTCAACGCGTGGCATGAACGCAAACAGGACGAACTAACGCACCCATATCTCGGTGAGAAAATGGCCATAGGGCTGTTGCCTCACATGCAAGCGCGGCTTTTGGCGCGGCATATTCGGGGCGATCTGGCGTCATATCCACCTTTTGTCTGGAAGTAATGGATAGGCGGCGCATCAAATGATGGTTTTAGTAACGTACGACGTTAATACAGAGAGCGACGGCGGCAAGCGACGTTTGCGTCGAGTGGCTAAACTATGCGAAGACTTCGGGCAGCGGGTTCAGTTTTCCGTGTTCGAGTGTCTTGTTGATCCGGTTCAATGGGCAAGTCTTCGCCACAGCTTAGAGCAGGAGATCGATAAGGAACGCGATAGCCTGCGTTTTTACTTTTTAGGAGCGAACTGGAAACGTCGAGTGGAGCATATCGGCGCGAAGGTAGCTTACGACCCTGAAGGTTTGATCCTTCTGTAGCATGTCGCATCTCTTAACTGAAGCATACGGACAAGCGATGCGGCGCGAACCTGAAGTCGACGAAACTACCGAGGTACTGAAATGTGGCATAACAGCCCGCCGCCTATGGGTTAGAGTTGATGTCGCCAGAATAACAGGTTCGCGCTATCGGCAACTTGGCAACCGAATACTTTTGCTGTATGATTTGCGCGAGGATTTGAGGCATTGAAACAGGCCTCCGCGCAAATTTGCGGATTGAGGCTTGCGGCACGGGAAGTTGTAACGTGTACCGGTCGCGCTCTTACGGGCGCGTGGATTGAAACACTGAGGCGCCGCTTATCCTCATCAGGTGGTCGGCGGTCGCGCTCTTACGGGCGCGTGGATTGAAACGCGCTCTCCTTGATAACCGCTCTTCAGACATGGGGGTCGCGCTCTTACGGGCGCGTGGATTGAAACGTTTGATAGCGGCGCTGACTTCGGCGCGGATGCGGTCGCGCTCTTACGGGCGCGTGGATTGAAACCCAATAGCCCCGATGGCCGTGGCGATCTGGGCGGTCGCGCTCTTACGGGCGCGTGGATTGAAACTCCGCCGCCCGTTCGTAAGCCTCGTTGATAAGGGTCGCGCTCTTACGGGCGCGTGGATTGAAACACTGACAGTTTGAGCCTCCTCCACCCAGCATATGGGGTCGCGCTCTTACGGGCGCGTGGATTGAAACTTAACCCTAAGGTTCCGGCGCGACCTCATCGGTGGTCGCGCTCTTACGGGCGCGTGGATTGAAACTATGCGTGAAGTTTACGCTAACAGGGATAAACTGGTCGCGCTCTTACGGGCGCGTGGATTGAAACAATGGTTTGCCCGATCGCATACCGTGAGGCACGTGGTCGCGCTCTTACGGGCGCGTGGATTGAAACAACATCTCGCCCCGACGCAACCGCAGAACCCGCAGGTCGCGCTCTTACGGGCGCGTGGATTGAAACCTTCCTACTCCGTCCACTGATGAGGAACGGCTTGGTCGCGCTCTTACGGGCGCGTGGATTGAAACTCCGCCTCGGCCAGCCGGTCAAAGGCCCCGCCGGTCGCGCTCTTACGGGCGCGTGGATTGAAACAATCCCCGATAACCTGTGGCAAGCTGGCCGGGGGTCGCGCTCTTACGGGCGCGTGGATTGAAACCGGATGCTTATCAATCCACCTGAGGGACTACCGGTCGCGCTCTTACGGGCGCGTGGATTGAAACCCACTACGTCCGGCTACAACCCCCCGCAAAGCGGGGGTCGCGCTCTTACGGGCGCGTGGATTGAAACTCCGAGGCCTCGCGGAGCCGCGCTAGCGAGTCCGGTCGCGCTCTTACGGGCGCGTGGATTGAAACTATATGTAGGGGGCTCTTGTTTGCGTGGGGACTAAAGGTCGCGCTCTTACGGGCGCGTGGATTGAAACATACCGTCACCATCCTGACGGCACGAACGAGATGGTCGCGCTCTTACGGGCGCGTGGATTGAAACAATGTTATGGGCATATGCTTCACGGTCGATGTTTGGTCGCGCTCTTACGGGCGCGTGGATTGAAACCGAGCGGGATATGGAACAGGTACTGCGGGGCGGGTCGCGCTCTTACGGGCGCGTGGATTGAAACGCAGCCACGCTGGCGGGCTGCGCAGCGGCTCTTCGGTCGCGCTCTTACGGGCGCGTGGATTGAAACTAAAGTACGTCGGCGCAGATGTCACACCCGAT
>JAISUL010000043.1 GCA_031272145.1 Synergistaceae bacterium | reverse complement strand
TCGAGGGCATCGCGGAGCTTGGTGACGGCAGGATGTTAAACGCCCTGAAGAAGGACGTGAGCTACTTTTTTGAGGAGGCGAGAAGCATGCCGGTGTTGACGCCGATGGCGAAGCAGGCGCTGAAGGAGATACTCTACCAGCGGGCACGCGACGAGGGCAAGGTCGAAGGCATTGCCGAGGGCGAGGCCAAAGGCAAGGCCGAGGGCGAGGTCATGGGGATGTTTCGCAAGGCTGCGGACGTGGCTAGGAAGCTGCTTGCCCGCAAGACGTCCTTGAGCGAAATCGCGGAGCTGACTGGCCTGTCCGAGAGCGACATCTTGGGGTTGCAGACCCCCTCGCGCTGAAGGGGTCGTAGACCCCGGGGGGGTCTTAGACCCCAAGAGGCCTTAGTTTTTTGCGGGTTTCCCCCACCCCCCAAGGCGCAGGAGGCGACAAGAGCTCCGCCATACGCAGCCTGCGCTGGCGGGGCGCCTCTGAAGCGCGTCCTGCCCCTAGCGCTTGTATATCCCGAACGATATTCCAAACGGCATGATCATCTCGATGTACCGCAAAGGCCTGTAGAAAAACCAAAACACCGCCTTCACTATCTCGCGCGGGGTGAAGCCGCAGTTCTTCCAGCGGTCGCGGAACGACGCAACGTAGTTCACGTTGGCGAGCTCCTCCTCCCGCTCCGCGTCCGGCTCGACTTTGTCGGGCATGAGGATCGGGCGGTCGATGGATAGGTCGATGTTGTCAGCCCACCAGTCTCCCCCCTTAGGCGTATGCGTCGCCTCATCGCCGAAGCCGATGTTCTTCGTCAGGGCGTATGGCGAGTAGAGCGTCATGCCCTTCTCCATGAAAACTTTCCAATGCCACATGCAGTCCCAGACATCGGGATCTTCGATATGGCGCAACAGCATGGCCGTGTTGTTGCAGCGCCCACGCAGATCGTATTCCCACACGAGGCGCTTATTTTTGAGGAATTCCTGAATGCCCTTCACGTGATAGTCGTACAAATCCCATGCACGCTTCCACGTAGCCCAGCCCCACGTTCCGCCCGGCGCGTCGATGAAAAACGCCTTGTCTCCCGGCCTGCTCTTCATTGCCCAATGGCCGCCGACTATGAAAACCCGCGGGGCGTTTTCGTAGGCGTCAAGCCCGTCGTTCATGAAGCGCAGGAAGCGCGGGGCGGTCAGAATATCGTCCTCGACGATAACGGCACGCCCAAAGCGGTCGCACAGGTCGGTTATTCCGTAAATAACGGATTTCGCCGACCCTTGGTTGGTGCGGTGTTCCAGAACTGAAATGGACTTGAAGAGGCCTCGATCAATCGAGCGTATGTACTCGCGGACAGCAGCTACGCCTTTCTCGGAACGCGGATCGCTATCCTTCGGGCCGTCGGAGAAGATGAAGAGGTCGCTTTCTTGGGCTAGGTCGTTGGCGGCTAGGGCTTCTAGGGTGCGCTTGGTGTGGTCAGGGCGCTTGTAGACGAAGAGGCCGATCGGGGCGCAGTGCCGCTCTCCGCTCTCCGCTCTCCGCTATTATACTCGTGTTTCAGGGTGTTGACATCCGTAAAAACCATGATTTTTCTCCTTTATTTTGCGTTCCAGAATATGCTCGTGGACAGCAGCGTTATGCAGCCCATCACCATGAACGTGAAGGCGAACGACCCGGACAGGCTCAGGATCAGGCCGGCGATCACCACGCCTATGGTCATGCCCAGCATCTGCATCATGGACAGCATGCAGTTGCCACCGCTCGCCACGTCCTGGGGGAGGTCGGCCAGGGTGTAGGTGTTCATCGCCGTGAACTGTATCGAGTTTACGGCGCCCATGACGAAGCTCAGCGCGCATACGACCCACAGGGACACGTCCGCGCTGACCACTGAGAACATGGCCATGGTCGTACCCACCAGTATGGTGTTCACTATGAGCACGTTCCGATAGCCGAAGTGCCTTATGAGCGGCGTCGCAGGACGCTTGACCAGTATGGCCGCCGTGGCTTGCGGGAGCATCATCATGCCGGCACGTCCGGGCGAGTACATCATGCCGGTCTGGAAGAGTATGGGCAGCAGGTAGGGCATTGCGTTGATGCCTATGCGGGCGAACAGGTTGCCCGATATGCCGATAGAAAAGCTCCTGATCCTGAACATGCTGAGGTCGAAGAGGGGGTGAGGGGTCTTGAACGACCACAGGATGTAGGCCGCGGTAGACGCCACGAATAGGACGCCGAAGGATACGCACGCCCATACGGAGATGCCCATGTCGCTGCCGCCGAGCGCGACGGTCGAGGCGGCCATGGCGCAGGAGACCAGCAGGCAGCCCTCGACGTCAAACCTGTGCACGGGTATGGAGTTGTTTGGCATGTACAGCAGCGTGGCGATTATGCCAAGGACGCCGAAGGGGACGTTTATCAGGAAGATGAGGTGCCACGAGAAGTCCTCGCTGAGCCAGCCGCCGAGCGTCGGACCGAGCAGCGGGCCTATGAGGCCTGGCACAGCCATGAAGCTGATGGCTGGGAGGAACTTTTCGTTCGGGAAGTTGCGCATGATGGCCAGTCGCCCGACGGGAAGCAGCATCGACCCGCCGAAGCCCTGAATGACGCGTGAGCACACGAGGAATGTCAGGTTGTCCGAGATGGCGCAGAGGAACGAGCCTATCGAGAAGATGGACACGGCGAAGAGGTAGACTATTTGCGTGCCTATCTTGTCGGCGAGCCAGCCGGAGGCCGGCGTCATCATGGCGACCATGAGCGAGTAGGAGAAGACGACGGACTCCATATTCATGGGGCTAACGTTCAGGCTTTTTGCTATGGACGGCAGAGCGGTATTGACTATCGTGGAGTCAAGGGTCTGCATAAAGAACCCTATGGCCACGACCCAAAGCATTATGTCGAGCTTGCGATCTTCTTTGGACATCACCAAATTTTACACGACCTTCGTATTCGCCAAAGGATGTCTGACCTTCAGGCGGCCCGGCGCGCGAGGAAGCCCCTCACGCTCAAGGCAAGCCTCGTCGAACTCCAGCATAGCGTCTCTGCCGATAGCCCCTGCCGTATAAAGCGCCTCAGCGGTCTTGTGGATCGAGGCCATAGCGCCGCTCTTATATTTTCTGCTACCGCTCATCTCTGACTCCATGCGCGCACCAAAATTCCGGCGGCGGGGGAATAATAATACCCCTCCCCCGCCGGATTTATGATGGGGTCTAAGACCCCAAGGGGTCATAAGCCCCCACGCTGCTTGACGGGGTTTGCTTGCGCTTACCCCGCCATCTCCTTTACGGCTAGCTCCAGTGCGGCGTGCGCGTCCTCGGGGAGCTTGTCCATACCGCCCAGCTCGGTGTCGCGGGACTTCACGAAGTTCAGCCTATCCTGGAACCTCGCAAGAAGCTGCTCCCGGTACGCCTTGTCGTTGGGGTCTATCTTGAAGTCGGGCATGGGCATGATCTGCATGCCGGTGAAGTTCCCGAACGGCTCCCACTTGGCGGTGCCCTCCACTATGGCCTCCAGAATGCCCAGCGTGTGGGCGGGCTTCACCTTCGTGCCCATGAAGTCGCCGGTGTTCAGGATGTAGCAGTCCACCCCGTCGGATATAAGCTGCTTGAAGCGCGTGTAGTCCATCTCAAGCGGGTAGGTGCGGAAGGGGTTCGCGTAGGGCTCGCAGACCAGCGCGTTGGGGTCGACTCCGGGGGCCAGGCGCTCGGCGCTCGTCCGCTTCGTGGCCAGAGTGGCGCCAAGCACGGCACCCAGCGCGGGGCCGGTCAGCTTCAGCACGGGCGGGATCGTCGGGTCGCGCATCAGCCAGAAGATCGCGTTCAGCGGCTCGTCTATGCGGTCGACTCGGTTCGGCGACCAGAAGCGCGACTTCATCGCGCGTCCGTTGCCGTTCCTCACGTCCTCCGTCACGGCTATGAACTTCCCGTCCTCGGTACAAGTTACGCCGCAGTTCTGCATCGTCACCAAGAACTTGTTGTCCGGGCAGCCGATGGGGTAGTCCTGAACCTTGTCGAAGTACGCCGGCTCAAGCGCTATGGCGTACTTGTCCTTCACGTTCACCACGAAGGCGTCGTCGTGGAGCACCATTATGTCGTACTTGCCGCCGTGCTTCGCGTGCGTTATCGTGGACTTGCCCGACCCTGACAGGCCGAACGCCGCGAGGACGAACTTCTTCTTCCCGTCCTTCGTCGTGTAGCGCTTCAGCCCCCCGTGGCACGAGGCGTAGCCGTTCCGCGCCGCTATGCCCCAGGCGAGGGTCAGGGTGCCCTTCTTTAGCTCGCCGAAGTACCTCATGCCGAGCACCATCGCGCAGTTCTCCTTGGGCGAGAAGAACGCCAGCCCGAGCGGGAAGTCAGGGTGAGTCCAGTCCGGGTCGGCGAAGATGAATATGTCGCCGTCGACGTCGGAGATCTTCCGCGAGCGGTTGTACATGGTCTTGTACTTCTCGTTGACGTACTGGAAGTTGAACATCCAGCTGTAGAGGTTGTTCTCGAACCCCTGTGGCACGATAAGGTGCGCCGCCACCATGAAGTCCTCCTCCAGGCCGATGAAGGCGTCAGCCGCGTAGAGCCGGCGGTAGCGCAGGTTGTAGACCGCATCGCGCGCGATGGTCGCCATCTTGGCCACGTCGACGTTGGGGTATCCGACTATACGCCGCGCCGCCGCCGTGCGCCCGAAGACGGCTCCGTCGTTGAACAGCAGCACGTTCGCCCCGGCGGCCAGGCCCTGCTCCTCCGGCATGTAGACTGGCATGCCTGTGAGCTCCACGGTGCCGGGGCTGTTCTTCGCCAGCTCGTAGGCGACCTTCATGTCGGGAACCTTTATGACGTTGTTTCCGTAGAACAGGGACTCGATGGTCGTCCTGACCTGAGTCTGAGAGATATTCTTGAAGTTCTCGGGGTTGTACCAGCCAATCGTAGACATAGTTACCTCCTATGACTTGTCAGCGGAAGCGTCCGCCGAACCTACCTCGGACACGGGCTGCAGGACCGGCGTTTCGTCGGGCAGGAGCTCCTTGTCCAGTATGACAACCTTGGCTCTGTCCAGAAGGCTCTGGCTGAAGGCGGAGAGCGCATCCCGCTCCTTCTGGCGCATAACCAGCGACTTTATGTCCGCGCTCACCTCGTCGTAGGGAGAGACCCGCTCGGCAACGGCCTCGGTCTTGACTCCGACGACGAAGTCCCCGCTCGACAGCTCGAAGACGGAGCTCACGGCGTGCAGGTCGTCCGACGCCATGGCCTCGAGGCTGCCGCCAGCCTCGAACGACGCGTCCGGCACGAAGACTGGGGACGTCGTGACGTTTATGACCTTCGAGCGGTCTACTGCGTCCCCGGACACGGCCACGTCCCACGACGCGCCGCCGAGGAGCGCTACCCTCAGCTTCTCAGCCTCCTCTCTGTCGGAGAAGTCGGCAAGGTTCACCATGAAGCCCGGTGCCCGCCGAAAGAACAGGTCCTTCGTGTCCTCGTAGAACTTCAGAGCCTCGTCGTCGCTGACCGAGATGGTGCCTATGCCCTGCTCGACGAGGCGCTGGTTGGCGATCTGGCGGGCTACGTCCTTGACGTAGTCCTCGACCTTTATGCCGCGGCGCTGCAGGGACTGGTAGAACGCCTCGCGCGTCGGAAATGCCCGGTCGGCGTAGTCCTTCATCGCCCTCTCGGCCTCGGCGTCTGACACCTCTATGCCCCTGTCCCTGACCTCCTGCGCAGCCTGAGTCTCTATCACGTACCTCTCAAAAACCACGCGGTATATCATGGGCATGTCGGGAGAGGCCACGCTGCCCTGGCTGTCCAGAAAACTGTACACCATACCGTCAAGCGCCGACCTCATAAGGCGCCGCCCGTTCACCTCGGCGACGGGGTAGTCCTCCCGCCGCTCGCCGCTGCCGCCTCCGCGTGAGCCGGTGTCGTACATAAGGAACGTTGACAGAAGGAAGGCCGCGACGATGGCGATCATCACCCACCGCATATGCGTTCTCAGCTTATTGAGCAAAATATCAACCTCGTTAAATTAAGATTGAAGAGTTCACGACAGCAAAAACAGCCTGATCACCAGCACTATGGCCAGGGCAGCCACGCCTATGGCACCGAAGAACACCACGTCGTCAAAGCCCACCTTGATGTTGATGCGGCGCTTCGGCTCGACCGAGGCCATGCTCAGGCGGATGTCCTTCGTGGACGTCATGACGCCGCGAATCTCGTCGCTTATCTTGAATATCACGCAGAAAGTGCCCTGTTCGCGCTTCTCCACGGACTCCACGGGGAACTCCAGCCCCTCGCCCCGGGCGGCAAGGTACTTCTGGACTATCTCCCCTATCTCGCCCTGAAGCTTAACGAACACCCTGTCGCCTGGCATGAGGTCGGATATGGCCTTGCCGCGCGTCGGGTCGATTATGGGCAGGCAGGTCACGAACGTCCCCTTGAACGACCGGACGTCCTCCGCCTCCTGCTTAGGCGCGTTCGCCTCCGTGTTAAGCAGGCCTGCCGCCGCGACGTCGTTGTTGGAGACCAGCTCCATCGCCATCTCAAGGTCCATAAAATAATGCGTGCTGCGCTCAAACGCGGTCTTGAGCTCCTCCCTCAGGCCGGCGAGGAACTCCTCGGCCCCTATGGGGCGCATGAGGCTGACGCAGGCGGCGGAGCTCAGCACCTCGTGCACCACCGTGCCCAGCTTCTCGGTGAAGCTCTTGTCGTACGTCCCCATCAGGGGGATGTACTTGCCGAGCTCCCGCCAGCCCATCGACACGTTTATCGGCGGCCCAGACGGCGTGCGCGTCGTCCAGAAGACCTTGTCCAGCACCTCGCCGTTCGTCCCGTCGAACAGAAAGTAAAACGCTCCGTACACGTCCCCGCGCCGAGGCGTGTAGAAATAGCCCTTCAAAACGCCGTAGTCGTACTTCGGCTCCGCGCCCTCGGAATCCAGCGACGGCTCCGCGCCCTCAGCAAGACGTTCATCATCCATGCAAGCCCGCCTCCCTCGTCGCCGCTTATACTTCGGCAGCACCTGCCGCATAGTATAACAGAATATATAATGGTGAGCATCTGAGCGCCACTTATTAAAGGAGAGCTGAACGTGAACGCAGAAAAATATAGAATCGGGGACTTCGTCGTCGACGGCGCGCAGGGGCTCACGCTCATCGCGGGGCCATGCTCCCTCGAAAGCGAGCCGCTCGGCATGGAGGTTGCCCTCGCCATGAGGGAGGTATGCCTGGCGCGGGGGGTGAACTACGTCTTCAAGGCGTCGTTCGACAAGGCCAACCGCACGTCGATAAACTCGTGGCGCGGGCCTGGCTTGGAGATGGGCCTCGCCATGCTGGCGGACATAAAGGAAAGGGCCGGGGTGCCAATCCTGACGGACGTGCACGAGCCCCATCAGGCCGAGCCGGCTGGGCGCGTCGCGGACGTGATACAGATACCGGCGTTCCTCTGCCGCCAGACCGACCTGCTCGCCGCGGCGGCCAGGACCGGGCGGATCGTGAACATAAAGAAGGCCCAGTTCCTCGCGCCGGAGGACATGAGAAACGCCGCGGCCAAGTGCGAGGAGTCCGGCAACGGGCGAGTGATGCTGTGCGAGCGCGGGACGGTCATGGGGTACCACAGGCTCGTCGTGGACATGACTTCGCTCGTGGTCATGCGAGGGCTGGGCTTCCCTGTGGTGTTCGACGCGACTCACAGCGTCCAGAGGCCTGGTGGCATGGGGGACGCAAGCGGGGGCGACCGGGAGATGGCACTGCCCCTTGCCCGAGCCGCCGCCGCCGTCGGCATAGACGCCCTCTTCGTCGAGACCCACCCGGACCCGAAGAACGCCAAGAGCGACGGCCCGAACATGATACCCCTCGGCGAGATGGGCGCATTTATAGACCAGGTTCTGGCGATGCACAGAGTTAGGTGGGGTATTGAATGCTGCCGCTGACCGAATCGGAGCTTGTCTCCCTCGGGCGCATGGTCGCCGCGGGCGAGGCCGAGGCCTTGGCGGAGGCGGCTGGGAGGCTTGGGGAAAACTTCGCCAACGCGGCACGGGTCATGGCCTCATGCAAGGGCAGAGTCGTCGTGACAGGGCTTGGGAAGTCGGGGCACGTCGGGCGCAAGGTCTCCTCCACTCTGGCGTCCCTCGGCACTCCGTCCTTCTTCCTGCACGCGGCGGAGGCGTCGCACGGAGACCTCGGCATGGTACTCAGGGGGGACGTCGGGCTCTTCGTCAGCAACAGCGGCGCAACGCCGGAGCTCCTGCCCCCCCTCGCCTGGTTCAGGAGGATCGGGGCCTCAGTCATAGCGATCACCGGTGGGACGGACTCGGAGCTCGCGCGGAGGGCAGACGTAGTCATCGACTCGGGCGTGAGGTCAGAGGCAGACCCGCTAGGCCTGGCCCCGACCAGCAGCACCGCCGTTCAGATGGCCATGGGCGACGCTCTGGCTGTGGCCGCGGCTCGGCTCCGGGGCTTCGGGGGGAAGGACTTCGCCGCCCTGCACCCGGGCGGAACCCTTGGGCGCCGCCTGCTCACCCGTGTATCCGACCTGTGCGAGCCCGGCGGGGAGCGCCTGCCGAAGGTCTCCCTTGACGTCTCCGTGAGGGACGCCCTGTTCGAGATAACGGAGAAAAAGTACGGGGCCACATGCGTCGTGGACGAGGACGGAGCTCTGGCCGGGATATTTACGGACGGAGACCTGCGGCGGCTCATGGAGAGGCACGGGGTCGAGGCGCTGAACATGAGGATAGGGGACTGCATGACGCGAAACGCGGTGACGATCGAGGCCGGCGGCCTGGCGGCGGACGCGGCCATGCTGATGGAGGAGCGCGAGATAAGCGTAGTAATAGCCGTGCACGGTCAGAAGCCCGTCGGGATGCTGCACGTGCACGACCTGATGAGATACGGGATAGTTTAACGCTCTATTTGCCGCTCATTAGCTTCGCGATGGCCGCCTTTATCCGCTCCCTGTTGCTCTGCAGGACGACGTACATGCCGGGGATTATAAATATCCCGAACAGGGTCGCTATGCTCATGCCGAAGAACATCGTGGTGCCCACGTGGAGCCTGCTCACCGCGCCGGCGCCGCGCGCCACAAGCATGGGGAGCACGCCGAACACGCAGGTGAACGACGTCATGATGACGGAGCGGAAGCGCTCCATGCCGGCCTCGGCTGCCGCGTCTATTATCGGCAGGCCGTGGACTTCGTGCTGCTCCTTCGCGAACTCTACTATTAGAATGGCGTTCTTCGCGGCCAGGCCGACCAGGAGCAGGATGCCGAGCTGGGCGTAGATGCTGAGGCTTATGCCCATGACGAATATGCCGATCAGAGCCCCCAGCAGCGCGACGGGAAGCGACAGAATGACCGCCATAGGCACAGTCCAGCTCTCGTACTGGGCGACCAAGAACAGGTAGCCGAAGATCACCGCCACTATCAGGATGAGGTTGGTCTGGCCCCCCTCGCTCTGCTCCTGGTACGTCAGGCCAGACCACTCGTAGTCGTAGCCCTCAGGCAGGTCGGCGGCCAGCTGGTCCACCCTCGCTATCCCTTGTCCCGTCGAGTAGCCCGGCTTCATAAATATGGTTATCGCGGCGGTCGGGTACAGGTTGTACCTCGCTATCGTGCGCGGCGCCATGATCTTGCGCAGCGTCATGAGGCTTCGGAGCGGTATCTGGGCTCCGTCTGTGCCGTTGACGTAGACCTGCCCGATGCTGTCCTCCGTGTTCCTGTACGGCCAGTCGGCCTGGAGTATGACCTTGTTCGTCTGGTTGCCGATGTTTATGTCGTTCACGTACGTCGTGCCGAAGTACGTCTGCAGAACCCCGAACACGTCCGACACGGACGTGCCGATGGCCTCGGCCTTGTCCCTGTCTATGTCGAGGAAGAGGTGGGGCGTGTTCGCCGTGTAGCTGCTGAAGGAGTACAGGAACTCCGGCGACTGGTTCAGCTTGGCTATGAAGTCGTTCATGATGGACGCCAGCTTGAATGGGTCTGTGTCGGCCCGCGCCTGAAGCCTCAGGTCGAGGCCGCTCGACATTCCTATTCCCATTATGGCCGGAGGGGTGAACACGTTTATGCTGGCCTCGGGGATCTGCGCGGCGATGGCGCGTATCTGGTTCGCTATCGCGTCCTGACGAAGCGACGGGGCGTCGCGCTTCGACCAGTTCGTCAGCGGCATTATCGTGGAGCCGACGTTCTCGCCTCTGTCGCCCATAAGTATGCTGTGGCCCATGATTCCCGCGGCGTAGTAGGCCACGCCAGGCACCTTGGTGGACTCGGCGATGAAGTGCGTCATAACGGGGCTCGTCCTGGTCTGAGACGCACCCTCCGGCAGCTGCACCGAGGTCATCACAACCCCCTGGTCCTCGTCGGGGACGAAGGCCGTCGGGGTGACCTTGAATATGGCCAGCGAGATGGCGACCACGACCGCGAAGAGCAGGCACACCACGACGGTGCGGCGCGCTATCCATATGGCCCACTTCACGTATCCCTTGGTGCTCGACTTAACGGCGGCGTTGAACCATGCCAGAGGGCCGCGAGTCTTGGGCTTGATGTCGCTCAGGAGGTTGGCGCACATAGCGGGGGACATCGTCAGAGCCACGACGAGCGAGAACATGACCGAAACCGCGATGGTGACGGCGAACTGCCGGTATATCTCGCCTGTTATGCCGCCCATGAAAGCCACCGGCACGAAGATGGCCAAGAATATCAGGGTGGTGGCGCACATCGGGCCGGTTATGTCCTGCATCGCCTGAACCGTCGCGTCGACCGAGTTCGACTTGTCCCTGTCCATAACGAACAGAACGCGCTCCACCACAAGTATCGCGTCGTCAACCACCGTGCCTATGACCAGCACCAGTGCGAAAAGCGTCAGTATGTTTATGCTGAAGCCGAGCACCGCAAGCCCGATAAACGTCGCGGTCAGAGCGATAGGGATGGCGATGATCGGAACCAGTGTCACGCGCCAGTTCTGCAAAAAGAGGTAGCACACCAGCGCGACCAGCACGAACGTGAGGCCGAGAGTGAACAGTATCTCGCGTATCGTCGCCTTGACGTAGTCCGTTGAGTCGTAGCCTATGATGAACTGCATGTCGTCGGGCAGGCTCCGCGAGAGCTCGTCTATGGCCTTCTTCGTCGCGGCCATGACGTCGAGGGCGTTGGCTCCGGAGTTCATCGACAGGGACATCATGGCGGAGGGGGCGTTGGCGAGGCTGGCGGCCAGGCTGTAGCTCTCGGCGCCGAGCTCGATGCGCGCGACGTCCCGCAGCTTCACTATGCTCGTGCCGGCTACGTCGGTCGCCACGATGATGTTCTCGAAGTCCTTGACGCTTTCTAGGCGTCCCTTCGTTATCATGGTGTAGACTACCGGCGTGTTCAAATCGCCGGCTGGCGCGCCGCCTATCGAGCCGAGCGAGGCCTGGCGGTTCTGGTCGGACACGGCGTTCGCCACGTCCGTCGCAATCAGGCCGAGGGACGCGAGGCGCGCGGGGTCGAGCCAAACCCTTATGCTGTACTTGGCACCGAAGACCTGCACGTCCCCCATCCCAGGCACGCGGCTCAGCACTGTGGCCACGTTGTTGTTGGCGTAGTCCAGAAGGGACAGGGAGTCCCTCGTCCCATGGGGCGATATCAGGGCCACGAAGCCGAGGTTGCTCGCGAAGCTCGACCTGACAGTTATGCCGTTCTGAGTGACCGCCGCCGGCAGAAGCGACATCGCCTGCTGAACCCTGTTCTGCACCTTGACCAGGGCCATGTCTGGGTCAGTGCCGACCTCGAACGTAACTGTGAGGGAGTAGCTGCCGGAGTTGCTCGACGTGGAGTTCATGTAGATCATCCCGTCCACGCCGTTTATGGCGTTCTCCAGGGGGGCGGCCACGGTGTTGGTCAGAGTGGCGGCGTCGGCGCCTGAATAAGTCGCGGACACGGAGACCTGCGGCGGCGCGACGTTGGGGTACTGCTCAACCGGCAGGTCCATAGCCGCCATGAGCCCCGCTATGACCAGCACGCACGAAATGACAGTCGCAAACCGCGGATGGTCGATAAAAAATTTCGAGAACATATCTACTTAACCTAACCCGCTCTAGTTGGCATTGGTGCTGCTGCCGCCGCCGCCGCTGCTGTCTGGGCTGGCGGGGCTGGAGGTGCTGAGGTCGTAGCCGGACTCCATCGCGAGCTCGGCCGGGGTCTTCGCCGCTTTCTTGATGGTGACGGGGCTGACCGGCGAGCCGGGTATGACCGACTGTATCCCCTGGTGCACGATATTGTCGCCCTCGGCGAGCCCTGAGAGAACCTCTACCATAGACCCGACCGCCAATCCGAGCTTGACGCCCTTAGGCGTGGCGACGTCCGCCGAGTCGACGACGTACACCATGTCCCCGTCCGAGTTCGACACAACGGCCTCCTGAGGTATAACCAGACCGACGTGAGGGGCAGGCTTGACCTCCACGCGCACCATCGCGCCCGGCACCAGCAGCCCGTCGCTGTTCGGGAAGCGTAGGCGCACCGTCACAGTGCCGGTCTTGGAGTCAACCACGTTGTCGTCGAAGTCCCTCTCGCCGTTGAACGGGTACGCAGTCCCGTCCGCGAGGGTCAGGCTCGACGTATAAGGCAGGTCGCCTGAGGCTGGCGTATGGCTGGAGTAGTCCCTGTCGGGCATGGCGAAGGCGACGCGGATGGGGTCCATCTGGACTATCTCGGCCAGAGGCACCCCGGCGGGGGTGACGTAGTTGCCCTTGGTCATGGCGGCCTTGCCTATGCGCCCCGTTATGGGGGCGGGTATTCTGGTGTGGTCTAGGTCTATCTGAGCCAGCTTCAGAGCCGCCTGAGCCTGGGCCACCCCGGCCTTTGCCTGAAGGACGTCGTTCTCCGCCGAGTCGACGTCCGTCGCCGAGACGCTGCGCCGGTCAGCCGCCTTCAGACGGTCGTAATAGCGCACCGCGTTCTTCTGGGCGGCCTCGGCCTTGGCGAGGTCGGCCTTCCTGCCGTCGACCGTCGCGCGGTACTGCTCGTCGTCGATCTTGAACAGGAGGTCTCCGGCCTTAACCATCGAACCCTCCTTGAACGCAACCCTGTCGATCGTGCCCGTCACCTGAGGCAGCATGGACACGGACTGAATCGCCTCGACGCGCCCGACGTACGAGCTCCCCAGCGCCAGGTCGGCGCTGCCCACCGAGTAGAGCACGACAGACGGCGCCGCCGGAGCAGCCGGTGCCGCCGCCTCAGACGCGCCGGCACCGGCAAGGAAAAACAGGAATATCGATAAGAACCTCATCAATAGAAACACACCCGCCTTTGCAAGCAAATTTTCGGCTATTCTAATCCGTATCGCCGAAAAAAGGAATATGGTGCACTTCCATCGCTCTCTCCCTTAGAACGTCACGACCGTCCTGAACTGGAGGCGGTGCTCGTCGACGTGGCCGCTGCTCTCCGCCCTGCTGTTCCAGTCCACGGTGATATAGCTCAGGGCGAAGGTCACGGACGGGGTGTAGATGTACTCCGCGCCGACGCCCAGCTGCGTCATCTTGCCCTCGCTGTCCGTCCACGTGTGCTCGGCGGCGTAGAGCCACGTGCTCCACTGGTCGCCCCACGTCTGCAAGGCGCCGGCGCGCTTTATCTCCACGTCCTCGCGCGGCTCGCCCATGTGCCGGCCAATGAAGCCCCCGTCCACCACCTCCCACGGGCCGCCGGGCATGAGGGCGGTGTTCCCGCATGCCAGGTAGAAGTCCGAGTTCACGCGGCTGTACTCCAGCCAGAGGCTCGTGAACTTCAGGGCGTCCTGGTGCACGTCGACGATCAAGTTGTACGCGCTGGCCTCCGTGTCGTAGTCGCCGTTTTCCCCAGCCTCCCCAGCCTCCCAAGCCTCCCCGTTTTCCCCGGCCTCCCCGGCCTCGAAGCTTCCCTTCTGATAATAGTAGAGAGCCTTGAACGTCATGTCCGGGGCGAAGCCAACCCGGACTCCGACGAATGGCGTCAGGATTCGGTTCGTCTTGAACTCCCCAACGTCCGTCGCGACAGCTGATCGGTCGTCGCCGAAGACGCCCTGAGCGCCGAAATCTAGTCCGAAGCGCTCGGAGAACTGGAACTTCGCGGACACAAAGACCTCCCACGCGGACAGGTCGTCCTCGCTGTCGTTCGGAGAAGGGGAGGGAAAGTCGCTTACTCGGGCCGCGTAGAGGTCGAACACGCCTGTGGCGAGCGTCTTGCTTATGGCTATGCCGTCGACCGTGTTGTCGCTGAACCACGCCTCGGCCGCCATGTCTGACGCTCCGCCCGTCGCGAAGCGGTAGTCCTCCTCCATGTTCTTGGCGAAGCGCCCGACAGTGAGGGTCGTGTCGTAAAAGAACGGCACCTCGGCGTAGAACTCGTCGAAGTAGACGTTGAACTCCTTGCCGTCGCCGTCGTCCTCCAGCCTAGCGTAGAAGAGGATGCCGTCGAACTCCCTCTGGAGCTCCAACCTGGCGCGGCTCAGGAAAATCTGGTTCCCGTTGTTCGGGGCGTCGTCGTTCCACTTCTCGGCGTCTAGGCGCATCTCCCCGAATATCTTCCACCCGTCGAGGCGCTCCTCTGTTGCCGCGACCCGCTTGTCCAGCAGGGAGGCCTTCACCCCGAGCGCGCCAAGCTCGTCGCTGAACTCGGCGACCAGGCGCTTCAGCGTCTCGACGTCGGCCACGGAGGCGCTCTCGAGGTCGACCAGGGCTAGGGCGCGCGCCAGAGCTGATGCGACCTCGTAGCGCGTCGCCGGACGCCCTCCCTTGTACGTCGGGCCAGTGCCAGGAAAACCGGATAAAACCCCGCGCGCAGCCAGCCCGCTTACGGCGTCGTAAGCCCAGTGTCCCGCCGGCAGGTCGGAGAAGGGGTTTACTACTGCCCCCGCCCCCTCGGCCTGTGGCGCAAAAACCGCGCCGGAGAGGGCGGTCAGGGCGAGAAACCACACGGCGGCGTATAACTTCTTCATATTACTTCCCCTTACTTTCACTTGCTCTTTTCGCGCACTTGTCGCATGTGCCGCAGCACTCACATCCGCCGCGCGAGCGCATTACCTTTCTGACGGCGAAGAACACCGCGGCCAGAATCAGCGCTCCAACTACTATGTTGGCCAGCATTAAGCCACCTCCTTCGCCGGACGAAACAGCAGGAACAGGAATAGGGCGGTAACGGCAATGGCCACGGCAGTGCCTGGGCCGAAGACGCCCTCGGTGAACAGAAGACCGTAGTGGTACACGCAGAGGGCTACAAGCCACGCGACGCCGGTCTGCCATGCGAGGGCGAAGAGCGTCCACGCCTTGTTGTTCATCTCGCGCCATATCGTGCCTATCGCGGCGCAGCATGGCGAGCAGAGCAGGTTGAACATCAGGAACGAGTAAGCCACGACTGGCCCGAACGCAGCTGCGAAGCCTCCCCACGAAGCGCCAACCGCTCCCTCCTCCACCGCCTCGGCGGAGAAGTCGTAGAGTATGGCCAGAGTTCCGACGACGTTTTCCTTCGCTATGATCCCGGTGATGGACGCCACGGCGGCGCGCCAGTCCCCGAAGCCCAGCGGCACGAACAGGACTGCCACGAAGCGCCCAACTGCCGCCAAGATGCTGTCGTTTATGTCCTCGACCATGGCGATGCCGCCGTCGGCCACGCCGAAGGAGGACAAGAACCACACTGCGATGACCGAGAGAAGTATTATCGTTCCGGCCTTGACTATGAAGGCCTTTGCCCTCTCCCAGGCCCCGTGGCACACCCCGACCACGGTCGGCATGCGATAGGGCGGGAGCTCCATGACGAACGGAGCGGGATCGCCGGCGAAGATGCTGGTCTTCTTTAGGATGATGCCGGACGCCAGGATCGCTACGAGCCCGGCGAAGTACGCGCTCGGCGCAACCCACCAGGTGCCGTTGAACACGGCGATGGAGATCAGCCCTATGACCGGGATCTTCGCGCTGCACGGTATGAACGTCGTCGTTATCAGGGTCATCTTTCTGTCGCGGTCGTTCTCTATAGCGCGAGACGCCATAAGGCCAGGCACCCCGCAGCCCGTGCCTATCAGGATGGGGATGAAGGACTTGCCGGAAAGCCCGAACCCGCGGAACACCCTGTCGAGAATGAACGCAATCCGCGCCATGTAGCCGCAGTCCTCCAGTATGGCGAGAAACACGAACAGCACGAGCATCTGAGGCACAAAGCCCAGCACAGCCCCAACGCCAGCGATGATGCCGTCGATTATCAGAGCGTTTAGCCACTCAGCCGTGCCAGCCCATTCGAGAAACCGCGCCGCGATCACTGGAATGCCCGGTATCGACAGGCCGAACATCTCCCAGCCCTCGCCGAACAGCCCGTCGTTAGCCCAGTCCGTCGCCCAAGCCCCGACGGTCGTCACAGACACGTAGTAGACCATGAACATCACGGCGGCAAACAGGGGAAGCGCCAGCCGCCTGTCCGTCACGAACAGGTCTATCTTGTCAGACGTGCTCATGCGCGAGTCGCTCTTCTTCTTGACGCACTCGCGCACGATGTCCGACACGACCGCGTAGCGCTCGCTCGTTATGATGCTCTCGGCGTCGTCGCCGAACTTTTCCTCGGCCTCGACTGGGGTTATGAACTCCTCGGCCTTCGCCCTGATCGCTCCGTCAAACTCCGCGGTCAGTGGGTCGCGCTCGAACAGCTTGATGGAGAAGAACCGCTTCGGCTCCACGCCCGATGGGAGGAGGGCGCTTAAAGATGAAAGCGCCTGCTCGACCTCGCCGCTAAATCGGAGTTGTTTTCCGCCGCCGCTGACGTGCTTGCCGGCTAAATCTATGGCCGCGTCGACCGCCTCTGATACGCCCGTGCCGTCTATGGCCGACATTTTTATCACGGGGCAGCCGAGGCGCCGGGAGAGCTTCTCCGCGTCGATCTCGTCCCCGCTCTTCTCGACCGCGTCGATCATGTTGAGCGCTATGACGAGGGGAGTCCCGACCTCCAGAAGCTGAGTCGCGAGGTAGAGGTTGCGCTCTATGTTCGTGCCGTCGACCACGTCTATCACGACGTCGGGGCCGTCGCTGCGGTCCAGCAGGTACTCGCGCGCCACCTTCTCCTCAGGGCTGTACGGCGAGAGAGAGTAGATGCCGGGCAGGTCTATCACCGTCGCGCGGTTCCCCGAGTTGGCCCCTCCCTTGAGGCGGCCCTCCTTCTTCTCGACCGTCACGCCAGGCCAGTTGCCGACGAACTGGTTCAAGCCAGTGAGCCGGTTGAACAGCGTGGTCTTGCCGCTGTTCGGGTTGCCGGCCAGAGCGATCACTATTGGGTTAGTCAACTCTGGCATGACTTCGCCTCCTCCACGGTAATCTTCGCCGCGTCCTCCCCGCGCAAGGAGAGTTCGTAGCCGCGAACTCTGACCTCGATGGGGTCGCCGAGGGGTGCGTCCTTTCGGACGTATATCTCGACGCCCTTCGTGATGCCCATGTCCATGAGGCGGCGCTTGACCGAGCCCTCGCCGTTGATGGCGACGACGCGCACCGTCTCCCCGTGCTGAACGTCCTTCAGAGTAGCCAAGGCGCTCACCTCGCCGCTTTCTGCGCCGCGGGCACCGGGCATGCGCACGGGCGCGGGTGCGAGCGCGAGCAAATTACTGGCGCGACCATGATCTTGTCAGCGGCCTCGCGGCTTATGGCCAGGCGCGAGTTCCGGACTCTGACTATCACGCCGGCGCCGTTCTTGGCGACCAGAGTTATCTCGCCGCCGTCGGTCAGGCCAAGGTGCTCAAGGAACTTCCGCTCCTCGCCGCTGCCGCTCTGTCTGATGAAGCAGCGCTCCTCCCTGCCCGCGAAGGACAGAGGCATTACGTTCGCCGTTCCGCTGTTCATGTGACATTCCTCCCTGGGGTCTAAGACCCCCCTGGGGCTGAGCCCCCTCGGGGGCTGAGCCCCCCTCGGAGGCTAAGCCTCCTTTCAAAAGTGGCGGAAAATTGTTTCATGCGTGAAACATTCTACACGGAAGTTTTTTTGTGTCAAGGGGTCTGAGATTCCAAAAATGAGGGAGTAAAATTTCCCAGGGGGTGTGTGATATGCGTGATTTTCTTCATAGATGCGTGGCCGTGCTGGGGGACGTCGTGCTCGACCGGTACATCGAGGGCACTACGTCGCGCGTCTCGCGCGAGGCGCCCATCCCGGTGGTGGTGTGCGGCTCGGAGCGGGACAACCTCGGCGGGGCAGGGAACGTCGCGATGAACCTCCGCGGCCTCGGCTGCCAGGTCTTCCTGATGGGGCGCGTGGGACGGGACCACGCCGCGTCCCGGGTTCGCGCACACCTCGAAGCCGGGGGCATAGAGGCGGAGCTGTTTGAGCACGACGGCCCGACCCTAACCAAGACGCGCCTGATATGCGAGGGTCAGCAGGTGGCGCGCTTCGACCGCGAGGGGATCAGTGAGGCACGAGCGGACAAGGACGACGTGCGCGTGGTCGTGTCGATTTTGGATGGCGTCCTCGCACAAGGCGTTTCCACTCTGATCCTCTCGGACTACGGGCTGGGGTTCTGCTCGCCCGCGATATGCCGCGCCGTCATAGAGCGCTGCGCGAGTTTGACTAACCCCGTGCCGGTCTTAATTGATCCGCGGGGCAGCGACTGGGAGAAGTACAGGGGCGCAGCCGGCGCCACGCCGAATCTGGCCGAGCTCTCCGCCGCGGTGGGCTACCCCGTGCCGAACGAGGACGGCGCCGTGGCCCAGGCCGGCGCACAGCTGCGGCGCACGTACGGCATGGACTGGCTGCTCTTAACCCGCTCCGCGAGCGGCATGACCCTCATAGAAAAGGAAAATGGCCCGGTTCACATCCCGGCGCGCAGGGTGGAGGTCTTCGACGTCAGCGGCGCCGGCGACACGGTGATAGCCTGCATGGCGGCGTCAGGCTCTCGCTCCGTGCTTGAGGCGGCCCGCTTCGCAAACGAGGCAGCGCAGATCGTCGTGACCCGCGCCGGGACGTACCCGATAACCGCGTCCGACCTAGAGCATAAGCCACAGAACACAGCCCCAATATTCGGGTTGAACGAGCGTGACAAGGCCGTGCGCGCGTGCCGCGAGTGGAGGGACGCCGGCCTCCGAGTGGTGTTCACCAACGGGTGTTTCGACCTCTTTCACGCAGGCCACGCCGCGAGTTTGACGGCAGCTCGCGCTTTGGGCGACAAACTCATAGTTGGATTAAACAGCGACGCCTCGGTCAGACGGATCAAGGGGCCACACAGGCCCGTCAACCGGGAGGCGGACAGGGCCGCGGTGCTGGCGTCGATGCGGGCGGTGGACGCGGTGGTGGTGTTCGGCTCTGACACGCCCGAGGCGCTCCTGTCGGAACTGCGCCCCAACGTGCTGGCTAAGGGCGGGGATTATAAAGCGGACGAGCTTCCGGGGCGGGAGTACGCGGAGGAGGTCGTGATCCTGCCCCTCGTAGACGGCCTGTCGAGCTCGGCCATTATAGAGGCGGCACGCAGGCGATAGCCCGCTCGTACATCAGGCGCGCCTTCAGCTTCTTGTCCTTAACTTTCTCGTCAAGCGGGGGGAAGATGCCGAGGTTTGCGTTCATGGGCTGGAAGTTCTTGCTCCCGTCAGGCCCGGCGTCCATTAGGTAGTTTATCAGCGACCCTATCGCGGTCGGACGCGGCCACGTCACGCACCCCAAGCCCAGCAGCGTGCGAGCCGCGTTTACCCCCGCCGCCAGGCCCATCGCGGTGCTCTCCATGTAGCCCTCGACTCCCGTTAGCTGGCCGGCCAGGAAGACGCCGGGGCGCGCTCTTAGCTGCAGGTGCTGGTCCAGCACGCGGGGCGCGTTCACGTAGATGTTTTCGTGCATCACGCCGAAGCGCACTATCTCCGCCTCCTCCAGCCCCGGGATCATATGGATGAGCTTGGCCTGCTCGCCCCACTTCAGTCCAGTCTGAAAGCCCACGATGTTGAAGAGCCGCCCCTCCGCGTCGTCCTGCCGAAGCTGAACCGCCGCGTAGGGCAGACGGCCAGTGCGGGGGTCTGTCAGGCCGACTGGTTTCATAGGGCCGAACCTGAGAGTGTCCACTCCGCGCTTAGCCATGACCTCGATCGGCATGCACCCCTCAAAGTACGAGTCCGCGCCGCCGTGCCCGCCTGCTTGTTCGGCGCGAGTCAGAAAGCCGTAAAACGCGGCGTACTCCGCCTCGTTCATGGGGCAGTTGATGTAGTCGTTCCCCCTGCCGTAGCGGCCCGCGAGCCACGCCTTATCCATGTTCACGGACTCGCGCGTGACTATCGGCGCCACGGCGTCGAAGAACGATAAGTAGGGGTCATGCGCCCCAGGGCCGTCGCCTATCACGCCGCGGAGCGCTGCGGCCATCCGGGGGGATGTCATGGGGCCTGTGGCTATGATGCCCGTTTCGGGTATGGCGTCGATTTCGGTTCGGACGACTTCGATGTTCGGGTGAGCCTCGATGCGGCGCTCCACGAGTTCGGAGAAGCCGGCGCGGTCTACCGCCAAAGCGCCGCCCGCCGGGACGCTGCACGCGTGCGCGCAGTCCAGGATGAGCGACCCGCACAGCGACAGCTCGGCCTTGAGGATGCCAGCCGCCGAGTCGCTGCCCACGCTGCCGAAGGAGTTGCTGCACACGACCTCCGCCAGCCTGCCCGAGGTGTGCGCGGGCGTCCCGGCGAGCGGGCGCATCTCGAACAGCCGCACTCGAACCCCGCGTGAGGCCGCCTGCCATGCCGCCTCGCAGCCAGCCAGGCCTCCGCCTATAATTGTGAGAATCATTCTGGCCTCCGACCCCATAGTGTGGTATAATACTCTCCATTATATTACTGGAAAGGATGATTTCCATGTCTGATTTGGTGTCTGAGGGCTCTAACGCCCTCCTCAAGAAGGATGCGGAGCCCAAGGTGACGGCTGCCGCCTGGATGCAGCGTGCCCTCGACGAAGGGGCATCCCCCGATCTCGCGGACGATAGCGGCTTTACCGCCCTGATGCTGGCCCTTGCCCGCCGCGACTATGGCTTGTTCAAAGTTCTGATGAAAGCCGGAGCCGACGTCAACTTGAAGGACGCTCACGGCGCGACCGCCCTGATGTACGCCGCGTACTACAGCGGCGATCCGGACGTGATCTCCGCCCTGCTGAATGCCGGGGCCGACGTCAACGCACAGGACGAGAACGGTTTAACCGCCCTGATGAACGCCGCCATTCGCGATATGGGCCACGAGGCGATCGTCCGCCTGCTCAAGGCCGGGGCCGACACCAGCGCAAGGAGCAGTAACGGCTGGACTGCCCTGATGTGGCTGGTCGTGTGCAGCCGTTTCCTTGGCCTGAACCCTGTGCTGTTCTACGCCATGGTCGACGGCGGCTCCGACGTCAACGCGCGCGACAACGATGGCGCAACCCCCCTGATGCTCGCCGCCGCGTCCAACTTCAAACCCTGGGGCGTCGGCCTTCTGCTCAGGGAGGGTGCCGACATCAACGCCAAGGACAACAGGGGCAAGAACGTCCTTGCCTACGCCAGGCTCAACGCCAACACGGATGTCTTCTTCGCGCTCAAGCGCAAGCTTGGGTCTGACGAACCGCTGGGGATTGACCTGTCCTTTTGGGATTGGCGCGATGATCTCCTATAGCATGGGGTAGGGCGGCAAACAGCGCAAACAGATCATCCCACGCCAGCCTATTGGGCATGCGGACGGCGTTTGCGCTGTTTTGCGGCTGGAGGCATGGAGCCCTTGGGCTTTTGGAACAATCGGGAGTTGCACGGCTCCCGATATTTTTTCTATCTTATAGGAGGTAGCACCCATGAAAACGCTGCTGCTCGATGACTTCATCGCGCTTTGCAAAACCGGGACGCCTCAGGAGATTCAAGAGGCCATCGACGCCGGGATATACAAGGAGACTAAGGGCGGTTCGCATCCAGAGTACGTGCCCGTCGGCGTGGACGCATGCGACAAGCGCGGCGGGGTGGCCTTGAGGTACGCTGCCGCTAACAACCGCAACCCCGAGGCGATCTCCGTCCTGCTCAATGCCGGCGCGGACGTCAACGCGAAGGACCGTAGCGGCGTGACGGCCTTGATGCTCGCCGCCTATGGCAACAACCCTGAGGTGGTCTCCGTCCTGCTGAAAGCCGGAGCAGATGTCAACGCAAAAGACGATAACGGGCAGACACCTTTGGTCGGCGCGACGCACAACAGCAACCTCGCGGTTATCGCCGCACTGTTCGATGCCGGGGTTGACGTCAACGCGAAGAACAAGAACGGCTTGACAGCCCTGTCACACGCCGCGCGGTACAACCGCCACCCCACGGTGATCTCCCTGCTGCTCAAGGCCGGCGCCAACCCAAACGTACTGGACAAGGACGGGAACGACGCTCTAGCTTACGCCACCAGTAACTTGGCCTTCAGAGGCACGCCAATCATAGACGAGCTGATAGACGCTATGAGCCGCTGACGGGAGCGTTTTTCCTAGGGGGCAGTCGGTGCCCCCCTTTATAAAGCTAGGAGGTTTTATGCATGAAAAAGCTGCTGATTGATGACTTTACCGAGCTCTGCAAAATCGGGACGCCTCAGGAGGTTCAGGAGGCCATCGACTCCGGGGTTTACAAGAAGACTAAGGGCGATTCGCACCCAGTGTTCGCGCCCGTCGACGTAAACGCGTGCGACAAGCGCGACGGAACGCCCTTAAGGTGCGCCGCCAACAACAACCGCGACCCCGACGTGATCTCCGTCCTGCTCAATGCCGGCGCTGACGTCAACGCGAAGGACACTGTAGGCGTGACGGCATTGATGCTCGCCGCATATGCCAACGACAACCCTGAGGTGGTCTCCGTCCTGCTGAAAGCCGGAGCCGACGTCAACGCAACAAACAAGAGCGGCCAGACACCTTTAATGGGTGCCGCGCGCAACAGCAACTCCGCGGTTATCGCCGTCCTGCTCAATACCGGGGTTGACGTCAATGCGAAGGACAGTAGGAGCCTGACAGCTTTGTTGTACGCAGCCGAGTTCAACAGCAACCACGAGGTAACCATAGCCCTGCTCGAAGCCGGGGCAGACGTCAACGCGAAAGACTATAGCGGAGAGACTGCCCTGTTGTGCGCCGCGCGGCGCAACAGCAGCCCTGAGGTGATCTCCGCCTTGCTCAAAGCCGGATCGGATATCAACGCAAAGGGCGAGTACGGCAGGACGGCATTGGCATTGGCCGCTGACAACAACCCCAACCCCGAGGTGGTCTCCGTCCTGCTCAAGGCCGGTTCCGACCCAAACGCGGTGGACATTTACGGCGAGACGGCGTTGATGACCGCCGCACACTTCAACGTCCCCGCCGTGGTCTCCCTCTTGATCGACGCCGGCGCCGACGTCAACGCGAAGAGCAATAGGGGCGTAACGCCATTGATGAGCGCCGGACACAACGGCTCCCCCGACGCGATCTCCATGCTGCTCAAGGCCGGCGCCAACCCAAACGCGCTGGACGAAAGGGGGAACGACGCCCTAGCCAACGCCATGACAAACTCGACATTCAGAGACGCGCCTATCATAGACGAGCTGGTAGACGCCATGAGCCGCTAGCGGGGGCGTTTCCCCTATTCCCTAGGGGGGGCAGTCAATGTCCCCCTATTAGAACTAGGAGGTTTTATGCATGAAAAAGCTGCTGATTGATGACTTCGTCGCGCTCTGCAGAACCGGGACGCCTCAGGAGGTCAAGGATGCCATCGACACCGGTGTCTATAAGAAGATTAAGGGCGGTTCGCATCCCGAGTACGTGCCCGTCGGCGTGGACGAATGCGACAAGCGCGGCAGGACGGCCTTGAGGTACGCCGTCGCCAACAACAGCAACTCCGAGGTGATCTCCGTCCTGCTCAAGGCCGGAGCCGACGTGGACGCTAAGGACAAGAACGGCGGGACGGCCTTGAGGCTCGCCGTTGAGTTTAACCGCAGCCCTGAGGTGATCTACGCCCTGCTCAAGGCCGGAGCCGACGTGAACGTTAAGGACAACATCGACGGCGGGACGGCCTTGTCGTGCGCCGTCGAGTCCAAGCGCGATCCTGAGGTTGTGGCCGCCCTGCTCAAGGCCGGAGGCGATGTCAACGTGAAGAACAAGAACGGCGTGCCGCTTTTCATGACTGCCGCCGGCTTCAACAGCAACACGGAGGTGATAACAGCCCTGCTCGACGCCGGCGCGGACGTCAACGCGAGTGACCCGAGCGGCAGGACGGCATTGATGCTAGCCGCCGAGTATAACAGCAACCCCGAGGTTATATCCACGCTGCTAAAGGCCGGAGCCGACGTCAATGCGAAGGACAAGTACGGCGCAACGGCCCTGGGAGACGCCATCGATTCCAGCAGCAACCCAGAGGCTATCTTCGCTCTGCTGGACGCCGGCGCCGACCCCAACGCTAGGAGCAATAACGGCGTGCTGCCTTTGGTATCCGCCCTAGCAGCCAACCGCGGCCCGGAGGTGATAGCGGCCATGATCAAGGCCGGAGTCGACGTAAACGCCAGGAGCGCTGAGAATTTGACGGCATTGATACTTGCCGCTAAGTTTAGGCACGGCCTTGATGTGTTCTCGCTCCTGATAGACGCCGGAGCCGACGTCAACGCAAAGGTCATAAATGGCTGGACTGCGCTGACGTTCGCCGCCGACGTCAGCAGCCCCGCCGTGGTCTCCGCCCTGATCAACGCCGGTGCAGACGTAAATGCACGCGACGATATGGGCGAGACGGCGCTGTTTTACGCCGCGAAATACAACAAAGACCCCGAGGTGATCTCCACCCTGCTGGAAGCCGGCGCCGACGTCAACGCAAAGAACGAGGACGGCAGGACGGCCTTGGCATTAGCCGCTCAGTACAACCGCAGCCTCGAGATAATCTCCGTCCTGCTGGAAGCCGGCGCCGACGTCAACGTCAAGGACATTCGCAACGAGACGATTTTGATGATTGCCGCCCATTGCAGCAGCGCCCCTGTTATCTCAGCTCTGCTGGAAGCCGGCGCCGACGTCAATGTGAAGAGCAATCGCGGCACGACAGCATTGATGTGCGCTACGCAAAACAGCAACCCTGAGGCGATCTCCATCCTGCTCAAAGCCGGCGCCGACCCCAACGCGCTGGACAAGGACGGAGACGACGCCCTCGCCGCTGCCAACGCAAACAGGGCGCTGAGAGGCAGCCCCGTCATAGCCGAGCTGATAGATGCCATGAGCCGCTATCAGTCTACGCACACTAACTAGGAGGTCTTATTCATGAAAAGACTGCTGCTCGTTGTGCTCGCCATGTTTGTTTACTCCGGCGTCGCCGCCGCTGCCGTTAGCACGGAGGCATTTATCTCGATCTGCCGCAACAGGACGCCTCAGGACGTCCAGAAGGCCATCGACGCCGGCGCCGACGTCAACGCGAAGTACATGAACGGCCGGACGCCCTTGATGTACGCCGCCGAGTTCAACAGCAACCCCAAGGTGCTGTCGACCCTGCTGAAGGCCGGGGCAAACGTCAATGCGAAGGACTACAGCGGCTTGACGCCCCTGATGTACGCCGCGCGGTACAACCGCAGCCTTGAGGCCACGTCCATCCTGCTCAAGGCCAGGGCAGACGTGGACGCGAGAGGCCCAGGCCGCAAGACGCCCTTGATGTACGCCGCGGAGTTCAACAGAAACCCCGACGTGATTTCCGCCCTGCTCAAAGCCGGCTCCGACCCCAAGGCGCGTGACTCCAGCGGAAACAGCGTCCTGTCCTACGCCGCCAAGAACAAGGCCTTGCAGGTACCCCCTGTCCTGGCCGAGTTGATAAAGGCAGCAAAATATTAGCGGGAGGTTTTATTCATGAAAAAGTCGCTTTGTTTGGTTGTTGCGCTCGCCACGCTTGTCTGCGCGGGCATCGCCGCAGCCGTGGGCGCGGATGAATTGTTCATCGCGCTCTGCGCCGCCGGGACGCCTGAGGACGTTCAGAAGGCCATTGCCGACGGAGCCAACGTTAACGCACAGTCGAATGGCGGCTGGACGCCCCTGACCATCGCCGCTGCCTCCAACCCCAACCCTGGGGCTGTTTCCGCACTCATCAAGGCCGGTGCCGACGTGAACGCCGTTACAAATACCACGGCCGGCGAATGGACGCCCTTGATGCTCGCCGCCGCGTACAACGGCAACCCCGAGGTGATCTCGGCCCTGCTGAAAGCCGGCGCCGACCCCAAGGCGAAGGACAACAACGGAGTCAGCGTCCTAGCTTACGCCAACGAAAACGATAATTTGAAGGACACCACAGCCCTGGCCGAGCTGACGGAGGCCGCGAATCGATAGGCTGGAGTCAAACTGTGCATAGAGTTTAGGGGGTTTGGGAAAGTTGTTGATTGCGAAATTCATCGAGCTCTGTCAAACCGGAACGCCTCAGGAGATTCAGAAGGCTATCGAAGTCGGGGGCGACGTCAATGCGAAGAGCACCAGCGGCTCGACGGCATTGATGTATGCCGCTGCATTCAACAGTAACCCTGAGGCGGTCTACGTCTTGCTCTGCGCTGGGGCAGATGTCAACGCGAAGGACAATGACGGCAAGACAGCCTTGATGTACGCAGCCGATTCCAACCCCTTTCCTAAAACACTCTCCATCTTGCTCAAAGCTGGAGCACGTATCAACGCTAAGAGCAATGGCGGCTGGACGCCCTTGATGTACGCCGTTGAGAACGACCGACACCCAGCCGTACTATCGGCCATCATCGAAGCAGGGGCAGATATCATCACAGTTTTGAGGCACGCCGTTGCAAACAACAACACCTATATGCTCTCAACTTTGCTCAAAGCAGGGATAATAGATGTCAACACGACTTTGATGGATGCTGCCGGAAACAACCAAAACCCTGCGCTGATCTCCGTACTGCTCAATGCTGGGGCGGATGTTAAGGCGAAGAACAAGGACGGTTGGACTGCCTTAATGTGCGCCGCTGGAGGCAACAGCAATTCTGAGGTAGTCTCCGTCCTGCTCAACGCTGGAGCAGACATCAACGCGAAGAGTAATGACGGCAGAACTGTCTTAGCATTAGCCGCTGAAATTAACCGTAGACCTGAAGTGTTTTCTACCCTGCTCAAGGCTGGAGTAGATGTCAACATGAAGGCTACTGACGGTTGGACGGCCTTAATGTGCGCCGTCGAGCACAACAACCTTCCTATGATCTTCACTTTACTGAAGGAAGGGGCAGATGTTAATGCGAAAAGCACTAGCGGTTGGACGGCATTGTTGTGCGCCATGCGCTCCTGCAAGTGCAATCTTGCAGCAATATCCGCGCTCCTGGGAGCATGGGCCAATGTTAACGCAAAAAGCACTGACGGTGTGACACCCTTATTGTATGCCGCTAGGCATAACAATGCTCCTGTGCTCTCCGTTCTTTTGGGAGCTGGGGCAGATGTCAATGCAAAGGGCAAAGACGGCAATACGGCCTTGTGGTACGCTGTAAGCTCCGACATCCCAGATCTCGAGGTAATCTCTGTCTTACTGAAGGCCGGGGCCGATGTCAACGCGAAAAACAACAGCGGTTGGACGGCATTGATGTGTGCCGCTAAGGACAGATCCCTCACGGTGATCGCCGCCCTGCTCTACGCTGGGGCAGATGTCAACGAGAAAAACAATGACGGCGTAACGACCTTGATGCTCGCTGCTGAGTTCAATCGCAGCTCTGAGGCGATCTCCATCCTACTTAAGGCCGGCGCCGCACCCAAGGCGTTGGACAACAACGGCAATAGCGTCCTCACCTACGCCAACGAGAACGAGACGTTGAAGGGTACCCACGCCATAACCGAGTTAATAGAGGCCATGATGCATTAGGGGGAGCATTTCCCTTAGTTCTCCCTACTAAGATTAGGAGGTTTTTCGCATGACGAAGTTGCTGCTTGACGGCTTCATCGCACTCTGCAGAACCGGGACGCCTCAGGAAATCAAAGAGGCTATTAACGACGGGGTCTACAAGATGCAGCGTGGCGGTTGGCATACCGTGCTCACACCCGTCAACGTAGACGCATGTGACGAACACGGCGGATCGCCCTTACGATATGCCGCCGCTAATAACAGTGACCCTGAAGCGATTTCCGTTCTGCTCGAGGCGGGGGCGGACGTCAACGCGAAAGATACGAACGGCCTGACGGCATTGATGCTCGCAGCCCTTGGTAACAGTAATCCTGAGGTGACATCCGTCCTGCTTAATGCAGGGGCAGATGCCAACGCGGAGAGCGCCGACGGCTGGACGCCCTTAATGTACGCCGCTAAGTCTAACGGAAATCCTGAGGTGATTTCCGTTCTGCTCAAAGCCGGGGTAGACGTAGACGCATGCGACGAAAACGGTGGAGTTCCCCTACGGTACGCCGCCGCTAACAACTGCAACCCTGAGGTGATCTCCGTCTTACTCAAGGCCGGGGCGGACGTCAACGCGAAGGACAGAGGCGGCGTGACGGCCTTGATGCTCGCCGCCTATGGCAACAGCAACCCTGAGGTAGCCTCCGTTCTGCTCAAAGCGGGGGCGGACGTTAACGCGAGAGACAAGGGCGGCTTAACGGCTTTGATGGGTGCCGCTAAAAATAGCAGTAACCCTGAAGTGATCTCCGTCCTGCTCGCAGCCGGGGCAAATATCGAGGCGAAGAGCAATAACGGCTCGACGCCTTTAATGATCGCCGCCGAGTTCAACCGCAATGCCGAGGTGATCTCCGCACTCCTCAATGCCGGAGCCGATCTCGACGTGACGAACAAGAACGGTGTGCCAACTTTTATGACCGCCGCTGGGCTCAACAGCAATCCTGAGGTGATCTCGGCCATGCTCAAGGCTGGGGCGGACGTCAACGCTAGGAGTCCTGACGGCCTGACGGCTTTGATGGGTGCCGCTAAGTTTAACAGTAACCCCGAGGTGATCTCCGTCCTGCTGAGAGCCGGTGCAGACGTCGAGGCGAAGAGCGCTGGCTGTTTTAAGGAGGGCTGGACTGCCCTAATGTGCGCCGCCGCCGCCAATAGCAACCCTGAGGCGATCTCTGCCCTGCTCGAAGCTGGGGCAGACGTCAACGCGAAAGACAATAACGGCGAGACGGCCTTGTTGTACGCTGCGCGGTACAACAGCAACCCTGAGGCGATCTCCGTCCTGCTCAAGGCCGGTGCTGATCTCAATGCGAAAGGCGAGTACGGCAGAACAGCTTTAGCATTAGCCGCCGAGCTCAACCATAACCCTGAGGTGATCTCTCTCCTGCTCAAAGCTGGAGTTGACGTCAACGCTAAGGACACTTACGGCGAGACGGCTTTGATGGCCGCTGCCTGTGGCAACAGTACCCATGTGATCGCCGCCCTGCTGGGAGCCGGTGCCAATGTCAACGCGAAGAGCATGGACGGCTTTACGCCATTGATGGGTGCCGCGCACAACAACAATCCTAAGGCGCTCTCCATCCTGCTCAAAGCCGGTGCTGACCCCAAGGCGCGGGATAACGACGGAGACGACGTTCTCTCCCACGCCAACGGAAATGAGGGCTTGAAGGGCACCCCCGCCCTGGCCGAGTTGATAGAGGCCATGAATAACTAAGGCGGGAGCGTTTTGGGGTCTCATACCCCAAATCACCATAAGCCAAAAGACTCCGGGGGGATGGATCGAGATTAAGCCCCCCGGTTTTAATGACTTGCGCAGCGTTTCGGGGTTCGGCAACATCGATGGGGTAGCCAACCCCACGCCGGCCAGTCTCACAACGAAAAGAAAACGCGGCCTACGCCCCGTCCTCCTCCCTCACGTCCATCTTCGCCCCGCAGTCCGGACACAGCAGGCTCTTCCCCTTCCTCTGCATCAGCGCTCCGCACTCAGGGCACTTCTCGTTTGTCGGCTTGCTCCACGCTACGTAATCGCACTCAGGGTAGCGGGAACAGCCGTAGAACGTCCTGCCCTTCTTGCTCTTGCGCTTGGCTATGTCGCCTATGCCGCACTTAGGGCACTTTACGCCGATTACCTCCAGCACTGCCCGCGTGTACTTGCACTGCGGATACCCGGTGCACGCGATGAACTCGCCGAAACGGCCGCGCTTCTTGACGAGCGGCGCGCCGCACTCGGGGCAGTTCTCGCCGGTCGGTTCCGGCGGCGGCAGGGGGATCTTCTCCGCTCCTTTGGCCGCCTCGACTGTTGCGGAGAAGTCAGCCCAAAACTCGTGCATCACGTCCAGCCACTGGCGCTTGTCCTCCTCGATGTCGTCGAGCTCCTTCTCCATCTGGGCTGTGAATGACACGTCAACTATCGACGACAGGCTTTTGCTGTCAAAGTACTTCCTGAGGAAGCCGTCAACGGTGATGCCAAGCGACGTCGGCGCCAGACGCTTGTCCTCCGTCTTCTCAACGTAGCCTCTGTCGGATATGGTCTCGACTATCGTCGCGTAAGTGGATGGGCGCCCGATCCCGTCCTCCTCCAGCGTCTTTATCAGAGTGGCCTCCGAGTAGCGCGCGGGCGGACGCGTGAACCGCTGCTCCTTCTCGCTCGACACGAAGGACAGCACCGCGCCGGGCGTGGTCTTGTTGATGGAGCCGTTCTTCAGTACTAATGGCTGCGCGGCGCTCCAACCGTCGAAGACAAACGCCTCGCCTATCTGCTTCATCCCGACGCGGCCCGCATCTGCCGTCAGAGTGAAGACTGCCACCACCGCGTCGGCCATCTGCGACGCAACGAAGCGGCGCCATATCAGGTCGTAGAGGCGGAACTGCTCCGGCGTCAGGGCGTCGCGCACCGACTCGGGCGTTATGAACACGTCGGTCGGGCGTATGGCCTCGTGGGCGTCCTGAGCGCGCTCGTCCGGCGCGTAGACGTTCGGCTTCGCTGGCAGGTACTTCTTCCCCCACTGCTCCGCCACCAGAGCGCGGCACTGCGCGACGGCCTCAGGCGCGCTTCTCAGGCTGTCGGTCCTCATATACGTTATCATGCCGACGTGGCCGCGGCCGGGCATGTTCAGGCCCTCGTACAGCTCCTGCGCCACCCGCATCGTCCGGCGCGGCGACATGCCGAGGCGCCTGGCCGCGTCCTGCTGCATGCTGCTGGTCTTGAACGGCGGCTGCGGCTTGCGCATGCTCTCCTTGGTCAGAAAGTCCGACACGATTATCGGGTTGTTACGAACCTCGCCTAGCAGCATGTCCGCTGTCGCCTCGTCCTTTATAAGGAGCGGCAGGTTGTCCTTGTAGAGGGGCTTCCCGTCAAGCTTGTTCACCTTGAGCTCATAATCGGGCTCCCGCTCGCCCCGCGCGTGAACGACGACGTTCCAGTACTCGCTTGGGACGAACGCCTCGATCTCCTTCTCCCTCTCACAGACAAGCGTTAGGGCGACCGACTGAACCCGCCCGGCCGAGAGGCCGTATCGGATTTTACTCCAAAGCAGCGGCGACAGGGTGTAGCCGACTAGCCTGTCAAGGATGCGCCGAGCCTGCTGAGCCGACACCTTGCGCATGTCTATCTGAGTCGGGTGCGCAACGGCCTCGCGCACGGCGCGCTCCGTTATCTCGTGAAACTTGATGCGGCAGTCCTTCGTCAGCGGTATGCCAAGGATCTCGGAGAGGTGCCACGCTATGGCCTCGCCCTCCCTGTCGGGGTCGGACGCCAGCAGAACGCTTGGTGCGGAGTGCGAAAGCTCCACCAGCTCTTTCTTGATGGCGGTCTTGCCCTTGACAATGATGTACTCCGGCGCGAAGTCGTGCTCGATGTCGATGGCCATGCGGCTGCGCGGCAGGTCCCTGATGTGCCCGACGCTGGACTTGATGACGTAGCGCGACCCCAGTATGTTGGCAAGCGTCTTGGCCTTCGACGGAGACTCGACGATCACAAGAGTCCTGCCTGCCCCGGTCTTTGCTTTAGTCTTAGTCGGCGCGGCCTTTGGCTTAGCCGGCGCAGCTTTAGCCTTCGTTTTAGCCGGCCCAGCCTTGGCCTTCGTTTTGGCCGGCGCGGTTTTGGCCTTCGTTCTGGCCGGCGCGGCCTTTACTGCCCCCTTGGTCTTTCCTTTGGGCTCCAAAGCGTTCTCTCCTTAAGACGTAATAAATGCTGTTTTCGCTACTCCATTAGCATTTTTGCCCCGCTGATCAGGTACTCCATACCCGACCACACCGTGAGAACCATAGCCAGCCACATCATAGCGAGGCCGCCGGGTAGGTCTAGAATCAGCAGTATCACCGCTATGATCTGAATCACCGTCTTCAGCTTCCCCCCGCCGGACGCCGCTATGACCTGCCCCTCCGCCGCCGCAACGAGCCTGAGGCCAGTCACGACGAACTCCCTCGTTATGATGACGACCACCAGCCACGCCGGAACCCTGTGGAGCTCCACCAGGCTGACCATCGCCGCTATGACCAGCACCTTGTCCGCCAGGGGGTCGATGAACTTCCCCAGCGTGGTGACAAGTTTGTGCTTGCGCGCGATGTAGCCGTCGAGCGAGTCGGTCAGGGCCGCTACGATGAAGACCCCTCCGGCCAGCAGGTCACCCCACGTCGGCGCGGCGCCCAAGAAGTCCAAAAAATGCACAGGGCCGCTGATGTGCACCGACAAAAACAGCAGCACCAGCGGCGCAAGGAAGACCCGCGTCAGGCTCAGGATGTTGGGCAGGTTCATCACTTTAACCGCCCCTGCCGCCTTCTTGCGGATCTTTTTCACGCCCGCGCCCATTTTCTGCTTAACCTTGGCCTTGATCTTGCCGCTCATGCTGCCCACCCCCCTTATTTAAGCAGCCGCCGCAAGACCTTCCCCGCCGCCGACGTGGGAAGCGAGTCCATGAACTCGACCTTGCGCGGCACTTGATAGTGAGACAGGCGCTCCTTGCAGTAGCGGATGAGGTCAGTCTCCGACGCCTCCGCGCCCGGTTTTTTGACGACGCACGCCTTGGGCACCTCGCCGCTGACCGAGTGCGGCATCCCGACGACCACTGCGGTCTGCACAGCCGGATGCTCGGCCAGCACCGCCTCGACCTCCTGAGGGTAGACGTTGAAGCCGCCGACGATGATGATGTCCTTCACCCTGTCGAGCACCTTCACGTACCCGCCGTCGATCTTCACGTAGTCCCCGGTGTTGAACCAGCCGTCGTCGAAGCGCGACCTGTCGCTTTCCTCCAGCCGGAAGTACCCCGAGCAGACCGAGCCCCCCTTGACCCACAGCACTCCCTCGCCGTCGGCGGGGTTCACGGCGTCGCCGCCGCTTCCGTCCTCGCCCCGCAGCCGCCACGAGCACCAGTCGAGGAACTCCCCCACTGTGCCGAGCCTGCGCCTCTCGTAGCAGTCGTTTACCGCCACCACCGGCGAGCACTCCGTTATGCCGTAGCCCTCCAGCACGTTCTTGCCCAAAAGCGCCTTTGACTTCTCGTCCATCGCGGTGTTGAGCCTGTCGCCGCCGGTTATGACCAGCTTGATGTCGCCGAACCTCGCCGGGTCTTTATCCCCGCCCTCGCGCTCGAGCAGGCCGAGCAGGAAGTAGAGCATGGTCGGGACTAGGATGACAACGTTGGGCTGGGCCGCGGCCATTGCCCTCACCGTGTTCTGGGGCGGCATGAAGCCCGGCACTATGGCCTGCGCCGCCTCGGAGAAAAACGGCAGCAGAGTGCAGGCGGTGAAGCCGAAGGCGTGGAAGTTCGGCAGGACGTTGAGGAACACGTCGCGCGGACGGAGCGCCTTCAGTATGTGTATGCAGCCGATGCAGTTGCTTATCAGGTTCGCGTGAGTCAGAGGGACGGCCTTCGGGGCGCCGGTCGTGCCAGACGTCGAGAATATCACCGCGAGCTCGTCCTCGCCTTCGCGCACCTCGCGCACCTGAGGGCGGCCGCCGCCCGAGAACGCCGGGAGCGGACCCATGGGCGGGCAGAGCGCGTGAGGCAGTGCTAGCTCGTCGAGGACGGACTGGACGTCGCCGCGCGTCTCGCTTGCCGTGACGACCGCGAACGGGTCGAGCAGCCTGAGGGTCGCGGAGAGGGAGGCGGCGCCGGCCTTCGCGTTGAGCGGCGCGACCGAGCCCCCGAGCCGCCACGTCGCTATCGAGAGGGCGAGCACCATCGGGCTGTTCGGCGTCATTATGACGAGCCTCTGCCCCTTCGAGAAGCCGGCCTCGGCCAGCCTCTGCTCCGCCGCGTCGGCCAGCCCCTTCAGGTAGGCGCGGTCGTACCATGTTCCGTTCCACCAGAGGCAGCGTTCGTCCGGTTTTTCGCCGAGGCGGCGGTCTATCAGGACGTCCAGCCTAGTGTCTGTCGATTTTTCCAAAGCTCTCGCTCCTTTCGCGTGTTGCGCTTCGTAAAAGCAAAATAGGGAAAACGCCCCCCGACGCGGGAGCCCAGCGACCCCATGGCACCCAAAGTGCACCGCTTACTGCTGCTCCCTTCCGGGCCTGACAGGGTTCACGGGTCTTTGCCGCATAGGACTGAGCCCCCGCGTTGAGGGGCGCCCGAGCAGAGTATATCACGTTTTGTTTCGCAGGACGTCCTCGAAGGAGTAGAACCCGTTCGGGGCGCGGACGGCGAACTTCGCGGCCAGGTGCGCGCCCCACGCGAAGACGGAGCGCGAGATGGCGCGGTGGCCGAACGTCAGCACCTCGCCCTCGCCCGCGAAGAGCACCTCGTGGTCGCCCGGCACGCCTCCGAGGCGCAGCGAGTGTATGGGCGCCCCGCCGCGCCCGGCCGCGTCCCTGAGCAGGATGGCCGTGCCCGAGGGCGCGTCCTTCTTCTTGTTGTGGTGCGCCTCCACGAACTCGGCGTCCCAGCCCGAGAGCATGGGCGCGTAGTCCCTGAGGACCATCTTCAGTATGTTGACGCCGGTCGCGAAGTTGAAGCTCTGGACGACCGCTGCGGGGATCGTCCTGAGGGCGTCAAGCTGGTCGCCCCTCAGGGCGGTGGTGCCCACGACGAGGGCGCAGCCGTGCTCTGAGCGGAGCGCCAGCGTCCCGACCAGCGCCGCCGGGGACGAGAAGTCGAGAATGACCTCCGGCCTGCCCCGGCACTCCGTCCCCGCGACGTCCGCGGTGAGAACCAGCTCGTGCCCCTCCGCGCCGAAAACCAGCGCGATCTCCCTACCCATGCGCCCTGAGGCGCCGACGATTCCGTACTTCATTTAAAGCCCCCCAATTTCTAAAATGCGCTCCGTTTCGCGTGTTTTATGATATAATAAACATCGTTCAGCGAGCAGCAAAAAGCTTCCTGCGGTTTGCATGAAAAGCTCCCTGCGGTGTGCGTGATCGTGAATAATGTTTTGAGCCAACGCTCGTTCAAATAGGAGCAACGTCCTTGCCGGGGATGATGACCGGGACACCGATACGGCTGCCGAACAACTGAACTAAGGCGAGGCGACTCCACTCTGGTAGGAACGGGTCAAAACGTTCAGGACACGGCATTGTGGGGTTTTAGGTATAAGGAAGGCCCGGAAGACGGGCCTTTTTGTTTTGCCAGGACCGCCGCCCGGCTGCTATAATACCCCCATGAAAAAACAAGCGAAATCTCGAAAAGAGCGTATACGCCACGACCTGCTTTGGAAGGAGCTCCTGACGCTTCTACTCTTCGAGGCGCTGGAGGTCTTTTTTCCCGCGCTCCACGAAGCCGCCGACACCGAGGTGCCGCCGCGCTTCGTAAACGTGGAGCTCCGCGTGCCAGGCCTATACAGGGGCCAAAAGATCGCAGACCTCCTAGCCGAGGTCACCCTGAAGGGCGGGGACGTGGCATGCGTGTTACT
>JAISUL010000095.1 GCA_031272145.1 Synergistaceae bacterium | reverse complement strand
GCCTCCGCCGAGGAGTTCGACCGGCTCGCGGCCATCGGAGGCAGGCTGCGCCGGCTGCACCTTATGGAAGATATTCCGCCTCTGGCCACGACTTTTCCGGCGGAGGGCAGCTGCCGCGTGGAGGCTGTGAAGTACAAAGATGGGCGCGTTTACATAAACGATGCTCAGTACTTTGGGAACGTGCCGCAGGAGGCTTGGGAGTTCTACATCGGGGGCTACCAGCCCGCTCAGAAGTGGCTGAAGGACCGCAAGGGACGCGTTTTGTCCTGGGAGGAGATTCAGCACTATCAGAGGGTTATTGCCGTTCTGACGGAGACGGAGCACTTAATATGGGGAATAGGCTAGCGCGTTATTTCCGTGTAGATCGGGCCCGACGGGGTGAGCGTGCTTCGGAACAGCACTGCCCCTGAGCAGCGCCACGCGAAGGCTGGAGGGTTTTTCAGCGCCTCGGCCAGGCGTCCAGTCGGAGTCTGCGGAGTCCTCAGGCGCGCTATTGTGACGTGGGGACGGAACGGCTTCGTCTCGGGAGGGAAGCCCGACGCGACGGCAGCCCGTTCCGCCCTCGCAGCCATAGCAGCCAGGGCATCCGCCCCCGATGGCCGGTCGGGGGCCGCGCCTATCCACAGCGTCCTCGGACGCGCCAGGCTCGGGAACCCGCCGGCTCGGTTCAGGCAAACGTCGAACCCCCCTGGCTCGTCAATCAAGCCGGCGAAGGCGAGGATTTTCTCAATTGGTGCCTCGCCTAAGAAGCGCAGGGTTATGTGGAACTGCCCCTTCCTCACCCACTTGGCCTCGGGCAGCATGGGCCGCAGCCCCGCCACCCACGCCTCGATGCGGCTCAGAACGTCCGGCGGCGGAACGACGGCCAGAAAAGCCCTTACGATAGACATGGCTTACTTAAGGAACTCCTCCATCTTGTCCATCGCGCGCTTCAGCACCTCGAGCGACTGGGTGCAGGCTATCCTGATGTGACCCTCGCCGCTTTTGCCGAACGCGTTGCCGGGGAGCACCGCTACCTTCGCCTTCTCAAGGAGCTTCCACACGAAGTCCTCGCTGCCTAGGCCTGTGCCCTTGACGTTCGGGAAGAGGTAGAACGCCCCCTCGGGCGACGCGCAGCTCACGCCCTTCATGGCGTTCAGGCGCTTCGTGACGTACTCCATGCGCTCGGCGAAAATCTTGCGCCGCTCGGCCAGCTTCGCGTCCTGAGTGTTCAGGGCGTAGGTCGAGGCCTTTTGCGCCGGCGCGTTCACGCCGTAGGTCTGCGACGCGGAGATGGCCGTCATACGCCGAACCAAGTCCACCGGTCCTATCCCATACCCCAGGCGCCAGCCGGTCATGCAGTGGCTCTTCGACATGCCGCCCATCGTGAGGACGCGATCCCTCACGCCGGGCAGGGTCGCGAACGGCACGTGCTTCCCCTTGTACACCAAGGCCTCGTATATCTCGTCGCTAAGCAGGAACATGTCGTGCTTTATCACGAGCTCCGCTATCTCCTCCATCTGGACGCGTGGCATGACGCGGCCCGACGGGTTGTTCGGGGAGTTGACGAAGATGCCTCTGGTGCGCGGCGTGATGACTCGCTCAAGCTCGCTGGCCGTGGGGGAGAAGCCGTTCTCCTCCGACGTGGCCACGCGCACAGGCACGCCGCCGCTCATCTCGACCTGGTCGGCGTAGGGGGTGAAGTACGGCTCTATCAGGATAACCTCGTCCCCAGGGTTCAGCAGAGCCTGAAGCGCGAGGTGCGGGACTTGAATCCCCCCGACCGCGATGATGACCTCGTCCGGCGACGCCTTCAGGCCGTGGTGCCTCTGCCAGTAGGAGCACAAGGCCTCGCGGAAGTCAGGGAATCCCTGCAGCGGCGGGTAATGGGTGAAGCCCTTCTTGGCCGCCTCGGCCCCGGCGTCGATGATGTCCGGCTCGGTGTTGAAGTCCGGCTCCCCTATGCTGAGGTTCAGGACCCCGTCGATCTTCTCTATGGCCTGAAAGACCTTCGCCATGTCGTTGATCTTGATCTCGGCGTAACGGTTCGCAAATTTCATAAATCAGAGATCTCCTTTCGTATTAGCCCCCAAGTTTTTTAATAAAGGAGCTTGCTTATTATGTACTTTGGAGCGCATCAGGTCAAGGCAGCAGTAGAACAGCGGCTACATATTCTCCCACACGGCGTAGTCCGCCGCGATGTCCTTTTCGAGCTGGGCGCGCTCCACCATGAGACTGCGAACAAGGGCGGAGTCTGAGAGGGTCTCCGGCAGGCACAGCAGCGCGTCGATCTCGCCCCTCCGAGCCTCGGAGTTCTCGATGCGCGCCTCCAGCTTCAGCCTATCAGCAGAAGGCGCAGCGGGACGCGAGGCAGAGTGTTTTTTGGGAGTGCCGCCAGACGCCTTGGCGTCGGGTTTCTCACTGCTCTGTTCCTCACGCTTTTCCAAAAACCATGAGTAGTTGCCGGGGTAGTCATACAATACCCCGTTTCTGATCTCGATGACGCGGTCGGCCAGCGTGTCCAGAAAATGGCGGTCGTGGGATACTATGATGAGAGTGCCGCCGTAGCGCAGCAGCGCCGTCTGGAACATCTCTCTGGTTTTCATGTCTAAATGGTTCGTCGGCTCGTCCAAGATCAGCAGGTTCGATTCCGAGAGCATCAGCTTGAACAGCGCCAGCCTCGCCTTCTCCCCGCCCGACAGAACCGACACGGGCTTCTCTATGTCGTCGCCGGAGAAAAGGAACGCGCCGAGCAGGTTTCGCCGCTCAGCCTCGTTCAGTCTGGATGGCGCGGTAAAGGCCTCGCCCTTGACCGTCTTGGAATAATCTAGGTTCGCGGCGCTCTCCTGCGAGTAGAACGAGCGCCTGACGTTGTGGCCTATTTTGACGAAGCCGGAGGTCGGAGGCTCGGCCTCGCTCAAGAGCCTCAGCAGCGTGGACTTGCCAGCTCCGTTCACGCCGACCAGCGCGACCCTCTCGCCTCTGTGCACGGTGAGGTCGACTCCCTCGAACACCGGCGTTCCGGCGTAACTCTTGGACAGCCCGGCGGCGCGCAGCACCTCCCAGCCGCTGTCCGGCGCCTCAGGTATGCGGAAGCGGACGGCCTTCGACGGGTTTTCCAACTCTAGCCTGTCCATTTTTTCGAGCTGCTTGACGCGGCTTTGAACCTGCGCCGCCTTCGTGGCCTTGTAACGGAAGCGCGATATGAACCGCTCCATCTCGTCCACGCGCTTCATCTGCTCCGCCACGGCCTTTTCGAGGCGCTTGCCCTCGGACTCCTTCTCCTCGGCGTAGCGCTCGTAGCTCCATGGGTAGAGGGTGAGCTTGCCGCGCGAGAGTTCGGCGGTCGAGTTCGTGGCGTTGTCCAGAAAGCGCCGGTCGTGGGAGACCGCCACGAGCGCCCCTTGGTGCCCGCGGAGCCATGACTCCAGCCACTCCATGCTCTCGGTGTCGAGGTGGTTCGTCGGCTCGTCGAGCAGCAGGACGTCCGGGCGCGACAGGAGCAGCGCCGCCAGGGTTATGCGCATCTTCCAGCCCCCTGAGAACGCCGCGCAGCTTTTCTCAGCGTCGGACGGGCGAAAGCCTAATCCGTTCAGCACCTTGGCCGCGTCGCTGTCGAAGCCGAAGCCACCAAGGAGCTCGAAGCGCCGCTCCAGCCTGGCGTGCTCGGCCAAGAGCTGCGGCAGGGGAGCATTTGATCGCTCCATCTCGCGCTCCACGGCCCTTATCCGCTCCTCGACCTTGGCGATGCCGACGCGCCGCTTCAGGAACTCCAGCAGGGGGGCGTCGCCTATCTCGGCCAAGTCCTGAGGAAGGCAGCTGATCGTCAGGTTCTTTGAGCGCTCGACTCTGCCCTCGTCTGGCTCGACCTCGCCCAGAATGACGCGGAGCAGCGTGGTCTTGCCCGCGCCGTTGTCGCCCACAAGGCCAACCTTCGCGTCGTCGGCTATCCGCCAGTTCACCGGCGCTTTGCCGCCGAATATGACCCTCTCGCCGAAGGCAAGGCGGAGCCCTGTTATGTCAATCAATTGGGTTTGTTAAAAAGGGGGAAGTTCATATACGCGCTCGAACGCCTCTATGTCCTCCGGCGTGTCTATCTCGATCGTGCGGACGTCGGTCTCGAGGCAGCGTATCGCGCGCCCGTTTTCCAGCAGCCGGAGCATCTCGAGGCTCTCGGACTGCTCCAGAGGGCCGCGCGGCAGCGACGCGAAGTCGAACAGGGCATCCCGGCGCCAAGCGTAGGGCCCGACATGTTTGAACCGAGCAGTATTATTATTATCCTCCGCCCAGGGGATCGGGGCGCGGCTGAAGTAGAGGGCCAATCCGCTCGCGCTCATGACCACCTTCACCACGGAGCTTCGATCGGCCTCCCCTATGGCCTCGATGCGCTTGACCAGCACGACAAGTCCCGCGGTTTTTTCTACTCTTAATGCCTCTATCATCGGGTTTATCATTTCGGGCGTGACCATGGGGTCGTCGCCCTGGACGTTCAGCACGAAGCGGGAGGGGATCTCCCGTGCGACGAACGCCACTCTGTCACCGCCGGTTGGCATGGACGGGGTCATCATCGCCTCGCCCCCGGCCTCCTGCACGACGCGCAGTATCTCCACGCTGTCGGTTGCGACTATCACTCGGTCGGCGGCGCTTCGCTTAGCTCCGTCCAGCACGCGGAGCACCAGCTCGCGCCCTCTCAGTTTGATAAGCGGCTTGCCCGGCAGCCTGGTGCTTCCGTACCTAGCCGGTATGACAGCGAGCGTCTCAATCATCGCCTTCGCCCCTCGCTATGGCCTGACGAGAAGGCCGGCGCTCACGAGGCCGGCGCTCCTGAGGGCGTCGAGCACGGTCACGACCACTCCGTAAGGCGCGCCGCTGTCCCCTGCGACCAGTACCTTTTCGTCCCCGACGCCGCGGGCTGCCTGCGACAGGTCGGCCTCAGAGACCGGCGCCGGCATGCGCGTGGCCCCCCACAGGACAGACCCGTCCCGCTCCACGTTGATTATCACGCTCTTCTCGGCCTGATCGGCCATTTCGCCCTCCGCCGACGGCAGGGCGACGGTTATGCGCCCGTCCAAAAACGACGCGGCCAGGACGAAGAATATGATCAGCATGAAGAGTATGTCGATCAGCGGCGTGACGTCTATGTCGGGCTGCTTTTCTGCTCCTGCCCTTCTCATTTTATGATTTGCGCTTGACGGCGTAGAACGGGGTCGGCGGCCATATCCCCCTGACGCCAGGCGTGTCGCCGAGCGCTGCAAACCCGTGTTCCTCGAGCACGGCCTTCAGCCCTGGCTCAAACAGCGAGCTGCCGGCTATGAAGAAAACCCTGCCGTCGTCCGCCGCGAGCAGGGAGTCCATGATGCGCTTCTCGTCGTGCTGCGGGTTGAAGAACAGCATCAGCGGCCTGTCGTCCTGTCCCTGCCCGCGCGTCATTTCAAACAGGGAGCTGGCGCTGACCGCCGGGCACTCGACGTCCTCGAACCTGCCCCTGACGCCCCACTCGTCCAGCGCCTGCTCCGCGAAGCCTATGTTCTCGACGCCGGACATCTTCGGCCACTCAGCGCAGTAGGACAGAGTAATAAACCCCTCTCCTTCTGCTCTTAATGCTCCGTGTATAAGGGTCACCTTGGCGTCCCAAGCGCCGTCGTTGTGCTCGAAGACCTTCTTTATTAACGCGTGCCTCTGGAGGAAGGGCTCGCATATGTAGACGTGCCCCACCTGCGACAGGGCAGCCCAGTGGCTTTCGGTGCCGCCCCAGTCGATCATGCCTATGGACAGGATGTCAAACGGCGAGACCGTGGCCACCTCGCTGCGGGCGAACATAGGCCCGCCGAAGGGCTCGTCGAAGGCCATGTCGCACGCGAAGATAGGCTCGGTTATCGGCATTTTCAGCCCGCATGACTCCATAGTCACGGTACCTGCGTCGGGGTCGAAGCGGAAGGACACGCCGTGGGCACAGGCGTGTGAAAACGCCCTGGCCGCCAGCAGCCACGCGAACTTGCGCCGAACCTCGTAGGGAAACGCGACCCCCGGCAGCACTAGATTTTCCTTGCCCTTTTCCTGGCCCTGGCCCTGGCCGTTTTCTTCCTCCAAATCCGTCACCTTCTATTGTTGGTCTGGGCTGCGGCGGACACGAAGGTCTCGAACAGGGCGTCATTCTGCGTGCCGGACAGCCGCTCTGGATGCCACTGAACCCCGAACATGAACGGATAGCCTGGGCGCTCCAGCGCCTCTATGATGCCGTCCTCCGACCACGCCACTGGCACCAGACCCTCGCCGATCTCGCCGATCGCCTGATGGTGCAGGCTGTTGACTCGGAACGACTTCCTCCCCATCAGCACCGTCGCCATGCGCGAGCCATCGGCAATGGTCACAGTGTGAACAGGGTCGTTTCTGAAGTCGGTCCGCAGGTGCTCGATGTAGTTTTTCCCGGTTCTCTCGCCGTCCATGTGGATGTCCTGAATCAGCTTGCCCTTGAAGAAGACGTTCATAAGCTGCGCGCCGCGGCATATTCCTAGGATGGGCTTCCGCGCCCTGTAGAAGGCGTCGAACAGCCTCATCTCGGCCTCGTCGCGGTCAGACACCGGGTCGTTCGCGCCGCGCCTGAGCTCGTTGTAGAGCATCGGGTTGATGTCCTCGCCGCCTATGAACAGAATGCCGTCGAGCCTGCCGGCGATGGACCGCGCCGTGTCGTCGTCTATGCGCCAGCACGGGATGTTCAGCGGAATGCCGCCAGCTGCCTCGATCCTTTTTACGTAGTTCAAATAGGAGACGAATATGTTCACGGAGAAGAAGTCCCTGAGTCCCGCGTTTTTCTCCAGATCGATGTCGAAATAATACGACGTAAGCCCTATGATTGGCTTCACGTTCACGCCCGCCAGCCTCCTTCCGTTATGTAATCAAGGCACGTGCGCACTCCCCACGCGCTCGCTCCGCGCGAGTATACGCCGCTTTCCTCCTTCATAAAGTCGACGCCGGCTATGTCGATGTGAGCCCAGGGTATGCCTTTGTCCACGAACTCCGACAGGAACATCGCCGCGAACGTCGCCCCGCCGTAGCGCCCGCCGGAGTTTACAAGGTCGGCGACCTTCGACTTGAGGCTCTCGCCGATCTTCTCGTCTGACGCGGGCATGCGCCACAGGCTCTCGCCGCGTCGCGCCGCCGAGCGGGACAGAGCCTCTGCCAGGGCGTCGTCCGCCGTGAAAAGCCCGGCCGTCCAGTTCCCGAGGGCCACTGCGCAGGCCCCGGTCAGAGTCGCGATGTCTATGATGACGTCGGGACGGAGCTCAGAGGCAAACGCCAGGGCGTCGGCCAAGACCAGGCGTCCCTCGGCGTCGGTGTTCTCTATCTCGATGGTCTTGCCGTTCCGGGCTCGGACGATGTCGTCCGGGCGTACTGCCCCTCCGCCTGGCATGTTCTCGGCGACGGCCATGATGCCGTGAACCTCGGCGTCGAGCTTCAGCGCCGCGACGCCTGCCATGATGGCCAGCACGTTGCAAGCGCCGGTCTTGTCCCCTTTCATGGTCTTTATATGATCAGAGGGCTTCAGGTTGAGGCCGCCCGAGTCGAAGGTTATGCCCTTGCCGACCAGGGCGATCTTGCCGGCCTTCTTCCTGCCTCTGCCCCCCGTCGGCTTGTAGACTAGGTGAACCAGACACGGCGGAGTGGTCGAGGCGCGCCCGACGCACAGAAGCGCGCCCATGCGCTCGAGCGCGAGACGGCGGTCGTCCCACACCTCGCAGGTCAGTCCGTTTTCCTCCGCGATGCGGCGCGCCACCTCGCCTAGGATCGGCGGGTTTATCACGTTGCCCGGCTCGTTGGCGACGTCGCGCGCCAGTGACTGAGCCGCGGCGAAAATCCCGCCCTGCTCGACGCTTTTGGGGTCAAACATGCCGGCGGGAAACAAGACCTCCTTCAGCACGAATCTTTCGTCGGCCTCGGCTTCGTCCTTCTTTTTGTACTTGTCGAAGGAGTAGCCGCACAGCCCCGCCGCCTCCCCAAGCGCTGCGCCAGCGCTGGTCGGGTCGACCGCGAGCCTGCTGCACGCGGAGACCAAGACGGAGTTGTTGTGCTCGCGTCCGATCCTGCGCAGCGCCGAGGCAAGCGTGTCGCGAAGGACGGACGCGTCGGCCTTCTGAGAGTCGCCTAGGCCGGCCAGGTAGAGGTTTTTCGCCTCGCCCTCCCAGAAGAGCGGCACGCGGAATACCTCGCCTTTTTTGGCGCTGAAGTCGCCTCGCTGGATGAGATCGTCTATGTATGCCCCGTAGGGCTCGAGTGCCTCGCGCTGCTCCAGCTTGGCCGCTTTGGCCTCATTTGCGTCAGCATCGCCGACGAAGACAAGAACAGCGTCGCCAGGCCAGTCTTTGAGAGGGCTGGAGAACTGTGTAAATGTCACGCTGCTTTTTAGCATTTGGTACGCCTCCTGTGATGATAGATAAGTCGTTGCGGCAATGTTATCACGTTCGGCTACGCTCCGTACACCGTTTCGCGTCCAAACGCGGCCATTAGCTTTTCCGCGTGCTCGGCGACGTGAGGCAAAGCCCCCTGCGCGCCGACCCTGTGCTTGCCAGGCGTGAAGTCCGGAATGCCGGCCACCACGAGGACGCGCCCCAACTCCTGCCGCCACGCCTCCAGATACGTCTCCCCGACGTACCGCGCCGTGTCCACGTCGGTCTCCAGCAGGAGCGCCGGAGCGCCGTTCGCGCGCAGCACCTTCCGAAGGAAGCGCTTCGCCGACATCGCCGACGCCTCGTCGCCCGGCGCGCGCCCCGTCTCGGCGCACAAGGGGCAGCCTCTGGTCATCACCGAGCGGAGGTCGGGGCGCCCGCGCTTCCGCGTGAGCTCGACCAGGCCAAGCTTCGTGATGCCGTGAACCTTTACCTTCTGGCGGTCAGGCTGGAATACCTCCTCAAGGCGGTCCAGCAGCCTGCGCCTGTCCTCCTCGAAGTCCATGTCTATGAAGTCTATGACGACGATCCCCCCGACCGACCTCAGGCGGAGCTGGTGCGCTATCTCGTCGGCAGCCTCAAGGTTCGTCTCAAGAATCGTGCGCCTGACCTCAGGCGTAACCTCGTCCCCGACGTACTTCCCGGTGTTCACGTCTATGACCGTGAGCGCCTCCGTGGGCTCGATCACCAGATACGCGCCGGAGCGCAGCCATACCTTGCGCTCAAGCGCCGCCGCTATCTCCCTCTCTATGCCGTAGAACTCGAATATCGGCGCAACTCCGTCGTAGAGGGCGACGCTCGGCCCCGTGCCCTTGAAAAAGCTAGCGGCGCGCCTCCACTCCTCCTCGCCGGAGATGATTATCTCGTCCACCGAGTCTTGGTCGCGCAGGACTCTGCCCAGCAGCCCCATCTCGCTGTACAGGAGGTACGGAGTAGGTTTCTTCTCGCGGGCAGCAGCGGCGATGTCGCCGTGGAGCGAGAGCAGAGTGCGCAGGTCGCGCTCCAAAAACTCCTCGTCGATCCCATCCGCCGCCGTGCGGACGATGAGGCCGAACCCCCCTGCCTCCGCGAACCTCTGCTTGAACGCCTCGGCGAGCTTTCGGAGGCGCTTGCGCTCCCTCTCGTTCTCGATTCTTCGGGACACCCCAGCCTCATCTCCGCCTGGGATCAGCACGAGGTAGCGCCCCGGCAGGGACACCCTCGGAGTTACGCGCGCGCCCTTGTTCTTTCGAGCCTCCCGGACGATCTGAACGACTATTTCCATGTTCTCAGTTACGTTGATCCCCTCGGCGTCGTTGAGGTACAGGAATCCGTTTCTGCCGTCTCCGAGGCTGAGGAAAGCAGCCCTGATGCCAGGCAGCACCCTGTCGACCTTGGCTTTGTATATGTCGCCGGTCTTCTGCCGGTCGCCCGTGCGCTCAAAAAACACCTCGGCGAGCCGTCCGTCCTCGACGACCGCGACCCTTGTCTCCTCGCCCTCCAGCGTGTCGGCGATTATTTTCCTGTCGGACAAATTACGCGCTCCTCCTCCGTGCGACGGCGCGGAACTGGTTTATCTCGCGCTCGTCCGTGAACTCCAGAGACGGCCACGCGGCGGCGGCGCGCGGTATTCCGTTCCCTATGCCGCTGTAGGGCAGTATGTGGAACGCGTGAGAGCACAGAGTGGAGTTTCGTATGTTAGACACGCCGAAGCGTATCTGCTCGGCGGTGAGGTTGTTAGGAAGGCACCCTGGGCTGATTATCTCCACTCTGTCGGAGAATATGAACAGGCGTATCGGTGCGTTGATAAAATAGTCCCTATGAACAAGCGCGTTGACCAGCAGCTCCTCGAAGACGGCCTGCGGAATTTCCAGAACGTCCTGGCTGTTGAAGCTAGGCCCGCTCGGCACGTGATGGAGGTTGCGGTAAATGAACGCCAGGCTATGCTCGTACTGCTCAGCGATCGTGCCGCCGATTTCCTGCCTGTCCATATAGCTGCTGTTCATAGTCTCGCCCGTAAACGCGAAGGCCTTCACAACGAAGACGGGCTTGAACGTCTGAGGCGACCTTCCGAACAGCATGACTCCCGCGAGGTTAGGGACAAGCGGCTCGCCAGCAGCGAGGTTCAGGCTGCGCATCAAGCGCGGCATAGCTTCGGGCGTCAAGTCCAACGGCACGCCGCGCCGCCGCGAGGACAAAAAGTACATAAGCGCCGCATCTGCGTCTATGTCGTCGAACGTTGCGCGAGGCACAGGCATTTCGTCGGCGCAGAGCAGCCCCGTCGACTGAAGTATCCGCAGTATTCTCTGCATACCTTCGGCGTTCATCCGCCCACCGGCTCCGTGTGCAGCGTGATTATCGCGCCGCCGCCCAGCAGCGCCTTCAGATCGTTCTCCAGGGCCGTCGCCACTTCGTGGGCGCTCGCAAGGCTCATACTGCCGTCCATAAGGATGTGCGCCTCCAATGCCACGTAAAAACCTATCCGCCTCGTTCTGATTTTGTGGATGTCGACTATCTCCGGGAACTTGAGCGCCGTTGACATCACTGCGTTGATCTGCGACGGGGCCAGGGACGTGTCGAGCACCTCCCTCACGCTGTTCCAAAAGATCGACGCGGCGGCGTAAAATATGAACACGCTGACCACAACGGCCGCGACCGGGTCTAGCACTGCCCAGCGGCTTCCTCCGGCCATGCTTCCCCCTACGCCCAAAAGCGCCCCCACCGAGGAGAGGGCGTCCGTGCGGTGGTGCCATGCGTTGGCCTGGAGGGACGAGCTGTTCAGCCTGCGCCCAACGGCCATCGTCACGCGGAACAGCGCCTCCTTTGAGAGTATCGAGGCAAGGGCAGCCCACAGGGCCACGGCGCCAGGCACTGGAAGAACCTCGCCGCTCAGCGCCCTCAGTATCCCGCCCCCTCCCTCCAAGAACACCCCGATGCCCACTATCGCCAGCACCACGCCGCAAAACGCAGCCGTGAGGGTCTCCACTCTGCCGTGGCCGTACGCGTGGTCGCTGTCAGCCGGCTTGCTCGTGTAGGAAAGCCCAGCCAGCACAGCTATGTCGGTCAGCAGATCCGAGAGGGAGTGGGTCGCGTCGGCGATCATGGCGCTGCTGTGCCCAAAGATGCCGGCGGCGTACTTGCCGACCGTCAGGGCCATGTTCACGGCCATGCCGATCAGGGTCACGGCCACGCCCTCGCCGACTCTGTACCGGACGTCGGCGGCGGGGTGCGCGCCGGCCAGCACGCGGATTTTATCGATGGCCATGCGCCGCTTCCTTTGTGTCGGCCTGTTTTGCGTCGGCCTGTCCGCTGCCCATCAGAACCGCTATCGGGCGCACGGATTGGAAGTTCTCGCACACTATCTTGATTATAGAGGCGATGGGCACGGAGAGCAGAGCCCCGGGTATCCCCCATATGGTGCCCCACAGCAGCAGCGACAGCAGGATCACCACGGGGCTCAGCCCAAGCCTGTCCCCCACGACCTTCGGGGTTATGACGTTGCCTATCGTTATCTGTATCGCGCCCAGAGAGAGCAGCACCGCAAGAGGCTTGACCCACCCAGGCGAGAACTGCAGTATCGCCATCAGCACTGGCGGCAGAGTGGCGATTATCGAGCCTATGGTCGGTATGTAGTTCAAGAGCCAGGTCAGCACCCCCCAGCCCACAGCCAGCCTCACGTCGAAGGCCTCCAGGGCCAGCCACGCGCATACCCCGGTCGCCATGCTGATGAGGGTCAATGTCCCAAGGTACCGGCTTATCTGGTCGGAGACCGTGGTCATGATGTGCTTTATCCTGGCGGCGGCGGGGCCGGAGAAGGCGCGGTCCAGCTTGTTCTCAAGAAAGGGGGCCTCGAGCAGCATGAACATCAAGAACACCAGGGTCAGGACGAACTTGCTCGACAGGGCGAACGCCGTCTCGGAGATGTTGCGGATGTATGGCCCTAGGACGTCCATCCAGTTGAAGCTCGGCACGGACTCAGGCGGCAGGTTCAGCGCCCTCAGCACGTCGGTCGTAAAGGTCTCCAGCTTGGGGTAGAACTCGTTGAACACCTTGCCGAACTCGGCTATCTGTGTCATGCAGAAGCTGACCCCGACGATGCAGAGGCCGAAGAACACCGCGAAGACCAGCAGGATGTTCAGGAACTGCGGCAGGTGAATCTTCCGGCCCACAATGAGCACCGGGCGAAACACCTGGAGCATAAACCACGCAATAACCAACGGTATGAAAACACCGCTCGCCACGTTGAGGACGGTGCAAAGTGCCACCGCGCATAAAATCGCCACCATCGCCGATAAGCCCTTCATGTCGATCCCCCACTATCAAATTCGCGGTTGCGTCGCCTTTCGCGTATTATATAATGGAAGACAGCCGATTCTACACACAGAGGGGTGGTAATGATGAGTTACTCTTTGGGGCCGGTGCTGCTGAAGGCATCCAGCATAACCCGGAGGGTGGCGGAGCTCGGCGCGCGCATAACGAGGGACATGCCGAAGTGCGGGCAGATCTTGGTCGTGGGCGTGCTGAACGGTGCGGCGGTCTTCGTCGCCGACCTGATACGGCAGATGCCGCCGGACCTGGACGTCCGCCTGATGTTCGCGTCTGCCTCGTCCTACAAAGACGGCACGGAGAGCGAAGGCGCACCGAAGATACAGGCGGACTGGAAAGCGGCGCGCGGGAGGCACGTCCTCATAGTGGACGACATCCTGGACACGGGGCTGACCCTCTCGACCATGCTCCGCAAGGCGAGGAGGCAATTGCCAGTGAGCGTTAGGTCATGCGTCCTGCTGGACAAGAAGGAGAGGCGCAAGACCAAGGTCGAGGCGGACTACGTCGGGTTCGAGATACCGGACGAGTTCGTCGTCGGGTACGGATTGGACTGCGTAGGGATGTGGCGGCACCTGCGGGACATACGATCCGTGAAAGTGGAAGAGGATGAGGGGTGGTAACGCAGGGGGGGGTGAAAAATCCCCCCCCCTTAATTTTTTTCAATTTTCTCGCCACAAATCCCACCTCTCCCGGTGATACTCATATTAGACCTCAGAAATTTCCCACGCGTTATTCAGTTCGGCGTCCGGCCCAAATTTTGGGCACGGGCAGGTCAGTTGCCCTTTGCTTCACAGGGGTATCATTTTAGGGAGGGGTTATTTTGTTCTCTTTCACGGCGTTTTTCATTTCGGCGCTAGTCATGCTCGTTGTACTTTGGCCGCGCGCAGCTTCTGCCGCTTTATTCAACACGGCGATGTACGACAACTCGCCGGACGCTGGCATGCCGTTCATGGAGGCAGGTGACGGCGGGTTCGTCCCGCTCAAGGAAAGCCGCCTCACGGGAACCGTCGACGGCCCGCTCGCCCTTCTGACGCTGGAACAAAGATACGGCTTCACGAAGAAGCAGTGCGCGAAGCCCATCGAGGTCAAGTACCGCTTCCCGCTGCCTGGCGACGCAGCGCTGAAGGGCGTCAAGGTCCGCTTCGGCGGCGTGGAGATCGAGACTGAGATCAAGCCGCTCCCGAAGGCCCAGGCTGAGTACAACGAGGCCAAGTCCGAGGGAAGGCAGGCCGCCATTGTTACGCGCGAGTCAGACTCGTTCACCGTATCAATAACAGGAGTCAAGCCGGACGAGGACATCGAGGTGGCGTCAAGCTTCGTAGCAGCCGCCGCGCCGAGGGAGCCCAAGCATAGCGGCTGGGAGCTCCGCTTCCCCCTGACAATAGCGCCCCGCTTCATCCGCGGCGACGAGGGCGAGCGCAGGGGGGACGTGAACCCGCTCGCCATTGCCATCGACCCTGGGCACAGGTTCTCGATGGAGCTAACGTTCCGCGGCGCAGCCGACATCTCCTCGCCGAGCCACAAGGAGGCGTTGACCGTCACGCCCGACGGGGTGGCCAGGCTCGACAAGGTGATGCCCGACTGCGACCTCCTGCTTGCGTGGCAGCCAGACGTGGGCACCGCCAAAGTAAAGAACGCGTTCGGAGCGGCGATGTACACGGAGAGCGACGGCGAGGACACGTACTTCCTGCTGCTGGCGTCGGACAACGCCAGGGCGGTGAACATGCTGCCCCGCGAGGTGTCGCTGCTTATCGACCACTCCGGCTCTATGGGGGGCGAGAAGTGGCGCTCGGCTGACAAGGCGGCGGTGAAGTTCCTGCGCAACCTCAAGGAGAAGGACTTCTTCAACGTCGCGTTCTTCCACAACGACGTTTTCCCCATCGCTGAGGAGATGCTGCCAGCGACCCCGAAGTGCATCGAGTACGCGGTGGAGTTCATCTCCATGAACAAGTCCTCCGGCGGCACGGAGCTCGGCGTCGCGCTTGAGCGCATGCTGATGATGCCCCCGACCGAACCTGGCAGCAAGATGGCGCGGCAGACTCTCGTCATAACCGACGCGCAGGTCGGCGACGAGGCGCGGATTTTGAACCTCGTGAAAAACGAGGCCAAGAAGCTGGACAGGCGGAGGGTCAGCGTCCTCTGCATCGACGCGGCCCCGAACTCCACCCTGACGAACCGCATGGCCGAGCTCGG
>JAISUL010000042.1 GCA_031272145.1 Synergistaceae bacterium | reverse complement strand
CTGTCAGTGCCGTCGCTAATATCAATGGTGTCGCTTGGGGTTATGCCCGGCGTGGTTGGTGCCACCGGGGTGGTTACGTGATCGTACTCTATGGCCATGACGTTGCTCTTCTGCACCTGCCCAACCCCAGGCGTGGCGGTTATCTCGATCCTGTAGTTTCCAGCCGGCGCATTCCCCTTCGTCATAACGGCGGTCGTCAATTGGAGCATGGACTGGATTTCGTTTAGCGCCGCTAAGTTATGGTTTATGCGCATGGCATATCGCAGAACTTTCATAAAGATATGAGGGGGAAAACGCGAAAAACCGGGAACCCCATTCGTTGGGGATTTCCCGGTCATTCTGTCCTTCCAGCCGCCGGCTATCCCGGCTCCTCGGCCACCTCGGCCCCGACGAGCGCTGGGGAGTGCACCTCGGCGAGCTTCTCCTCCAAGTAGGTGCGGGGGAGCTGGGTGTAGCGTGCGACGTCGTCGAGGGGGATGCCCATGTTCAGCATGTTGACGGCGACTTCCTGACGCCCCTCTTGGCGCCCCACCTGCAGGCCCCTCTCCTCCGCGATCTCGGCGTACGTCATCAGGTACTCGCTCAAAGTAACATCGGCCTCCTTAAATTCTCCATAGCCGCCGTAGAACTCGCGGCACGCTCCAGACGCTTCCGCAGCTTCAGAACGTAAAACGGCAGCAGCATCGTCAGCTTGCGCTCCTCAAGCTCCGCAACGCTGTGGGCGAGAAAGTTGAACGTCGGCACCTCGTAGCTGTGCCAGCTCCCGTCCGGGAAGTGCATGCGCAGAGTAAGCTTCTCCGGAGCCCTCGCCTCCCAGTATATCACCCTAGCGTTCGGGAAGGTCAGGTCAACGGCCGCCCCGTTCTCCGAGACAGCCATGGAGCGCAGGGCCTCGGCGTAGCCGTACTCGAAAATCCTTATAACTATCCCCGCGTCATAGCCAATCTCGCTCTCGATATTATACACGTGAGTCCCGTTTATGACGATCATGGCGTCCGACATCAGCTTGCGGAGCTTGTCGGATACGGTCTCCGTGTTCGGGTATTCCACCGTGCTGTCTAGCGGGTGGTTCGCGTCAAACAGCGAGTTTATCAGCTGGACTACCGCCCCGCTTGACAGCCTGATCAGCCTCTTGAAGACCATGTCGAAAATATGCGCAGTATCGCGCGTCACTTGGTATCGCCGTCCTCGTACCGGGACAGCTCGGCTAGATGCTCCTTGCCGACGTCTCCGGCCATCATCAAAAGCGCCTCATAAGCCGCCTCCTTGCTGGCGCTGTTGCGCGATGTACCGCTAATTCTTCGAGGTCGGCAACCCATCGCTGACTGTTATAACACCCGGAAACGGCGTGTGCGAGCCGGCCAGAGGGAGCTTCTCCTCGGCGGAGCGCTTCAGCAGGCGCTCCCTCGTCGCGGCGGCCTTCTCGGGCTCCATGTCGTAGCTCGAGTTTATGTCTGGCCTCGGCAGCTGCAGCGCCGCCGCGTGAAGAAAGTCCCCGGCGAAAAGCATCCGTTCCCCGCCCGACTCCAGCAGAAACGCCGCATGCCCTGGCGTGTGCCCGCTCGCGTCCACCGCCGTAATGCCCGGCGCCACCTCGTCGCCGAACTCGAACGTGCCGGTCGCCCCCTCGTACAGGTCCCACACGCGCCGCGCCATGTCGAAGGTCGCCTTGCGGTCGGGGTAGAGTGAGATGTTGTCCCCCAGCCAAAAGTCCCGCTCGACCCGGCTGACCAGCACCTTGGTCGAAGGGGCAAGGGCAAGGAAGACTTTCTCCTTCTGGCCGTTCTTGACCAGGCCGCCGATGTGGTCTCCGTGCATGTGGGTTATCAGAACCAGAGTGACGTCCTCGGGCGAGACGCCGATCTCTTTGAGCAGGGGCAAAAGATGCGACGCGCGATCGCCCGACGGAGCGCCGAGGCCTGCGTCCACCAGCACGGTCTCCCCGCCTGTCTTCACCAGATAGACCATGATCGACGACGGAGCCTTGCCAGTCGGGACGTAGCGCTTCACGGCCTCCGGGTCGGCGGTCGGGAAGACGTCCATGTCTATGTCGCGCAGCGAGTCGGCTATCGCCCAGACCTCCGCCTCGCCAACCGAGAATTTTTTCGTCATGACCGCCTCCGCCCCAGCTTCAGCGGCAAACAGCAGAGGCGCACCAAGCAAAAATATCGATGCCAAGCCAAAGCAAATGTGCATGTCTGATCTCCTTTCGGCTGCTTATTTAATGGGGATGCCGGTGTTGTCCTTCAGGTACACGTCGTGAGCGCCGCCCTCGGTCAGGCTCATGGGCGAGACGGCGGTGATGCGCGCCTTGCTCTGGAGCTCGGCTATCGTCACGGCGCCGCAGTTGCACATCGTGGCCCGCACCTTGTGCATCGCAGGGCCTATGTTTTCGTGGAGGCTGCCGGCGTAGGGCACGTAGGAGTCCACGCCCTCCTCGAACGAAAGCCGCATGTTCTCGCCGCCGAGGTCGTACCTCTGCCAGTTCCGCGCCCTGTGCGACCCCTCGCCCCAGTACTCCTTCATATAGCTTCCTCCGACCATCACCTTGTTCGACGGGCTCTCGTCGAAGCGCGCGAAGTAGCGCCCCAGCATGCAAAAGTCGGCGCCCATCGCGAGGGCCATCGTGATGTGGTTCTCGTTGACTATGCCCCCGTCGGAGCATATCGGCACGTAAATCCCCGTCTTTCTGAAGTACTCCTCGCGCGCCGCCGCGACCTCGATGACCGCCGTCGCCTGGCCGCGGCCTATGCCCTTGGCCTCGCGGGTGATGCATATCGAGCCGCCGCCTATGCCGACCTTCACGAAGTCCGCTCCGGCGCCGGCCAGAAAAAGGAAGCCGTCCTTGTCGACCACGTTCCCCGCCCCGACCTTGACCGACTCGCCGTAGCGGTCGCGAATCCAGCCGAGCGTTATTTTTTGCCACTCGCTGAACCCCTCCGAGGAGTCGATGCACAGGGCGTCCGCCCCGGCCTCGACCAGGGCCGGGACTCGCTCGGTGTAGTCCCGCGTGTTTATGCCGGCGCCGACCATGTAGCGCTTGCAGGCGTCAGTGAGCTCCAGCGAGTTCTCTTTGTTCGACGTATAGTCCTTGCGGAAGACCAGCGCGATCAGGCGTCCGTCGGCGCTGAGTATGGGGAGGGTGTTCAGCTTGTGATCCCATATGACGTTGTTAGCCTCCTTGAGGGACGTGCCCTCCGGGGCAAACACGATCTTCGCGACCGGCGTCATGAAGTCCCTTATCGGCGTGGCGGCGTCCATGCGCGTCACGCGGTAGTCGCGCCCAGTCACTATGCCTATCAGGTGGCCGTGCTGCGTCCCGTCGTCGGTTACGGCCACGGTGGAGTGGCCCGTCTTCTCCTTCAGCGCCAAGATGTCAGCAAGGGTCTGGTCTGGCCGAAGGTTCGAGTCGCTCATCACGAAGCCCGCCTTGTAGTCCTTCACCCGCTTGACCATCGCGGCCTGCTTCTCTATGGCCTGGGAGACGTATATAAATGAAAGCCCGCCCTCCTTCGCGAGGGCTATCGCCATGCCGTCGTCCGAAACGGCCTGCATGATCGCCGAGACCAGCGGGATGTTCAGCGAGACAGCCGGCTTCTCGCCCTTCCGGAAGCGCGTCAGCGGAGTTCTCAGTGACACGTTCGAGGGAACGCAGTCCGTGGACGAGTAGTTTGGAATCAGCAGGTACTCGTTGAATGTCCTGCACGGTTCAGGATAATAGTACGCCATTAGGAAAACCCTCCCTCAAAAATGGCCTATTTTTCTATGCCGCTGAGCGCCTCTGCCGCCCTCTCGGCGGACGAGGCGGCCACGACGCAGGTCAGCGAGTCCGGCCCCGACACTATCATCTCGATGTTGACGGACGCCGCGGCCAGAGCCGAAAACACCGCCGCAGGGTCAGCTCCCACGGTCACGCGCGCCGTCTCGGTGTTGAACGAGACGCCCTGGGCGTGCACCTCAAGCGCCGTGCGGCTGCATATCTCTATCGCGTCGTCCATGCGGTTCTTTGGCAGCAGGAAGCCTATGTCGGTTATGCCGCCCCTCATGCTGTTCTGGACGATCATGTCCACCCTGATGCCGGCCTCGGACAGAGGCGAAAACACCTTCGCCGCCACGCCCGGCACGTCCGGTACGCCGAGAAGCACTATCCGAGCGGACGAGTAGTCAACCTTCATCGCAGCTCCCCCCTTATCTTTGTCATGTCGACGCTCCCGCTGACAGAGGCCCCAAGCGCCGTGCCGCGCAGCACGAAGAACAGGGACGCCACGCCGTTCTCCGAGAAGGTGCGGCACATCTCCGTCGCCACGCGCCCGACCGCCGAGCCGCGTGCGAGCGCAACCACGGTCGGCCCCGAGCCGCTTATCGCCACGCCGAGGCAGCCGACGTCACGCACCCTGTCCATTATCGTGTCCCCGCCTGGGAAAAGGCGCGACCGATATGGCTGGTGAATCCTGTCCGCCATGCCCCATGCGAGGTGCTCCCAGTGCCCCGTCGCCCAGGCCGCGCAGAGCAGGGCCGCGCGCCCGAGGTTGAACACCGCGTCGCCGAACGGCACGTCGCTGGGCAGGGCCTTCCGAGCGTCGCTGGTCTTCACCTGGACGTCCGGCACGGCGGCCACCACCCTCACGTCGTCGGGCAGGGGCGGCAAGGTAACCCAGCGTATCTCCTCCCCGTCCCAGCAGCTCACGGCCATCCCGCCGAGGAAGCACGGGGCCACGTTGTCCGGGTGCCCCTCGATCTTCGTCATCAGGCGCAGGAGCTCGGAGCGCCCGCTCCTTCGCCCAGCCACAGCGTCGGCCAGCAGCACCCCTGCCACCACCGCCGTCGAGGAGCTCCCCAGCCCGCGGCACAGGGGTATGACGTTGTGGCACTCCAGGGCCAGCCCGACCGGGGCGGCACCCCATGCCTCGCAGGCCTTCAGGTAGCTCTGCACCAGCATGTTCTCCTTCGGGTCTTCAAGCTCGCCCGCGCCCTCGCCTATCACGTCGCAGGAGAACTCGCCCTCCGGCAGCAGCCGCCGGACGTTGAAGATGTTGTAAAGGGAAAGCGCCATCCCCAGCGTGTCGAACCCCGCGCCGAGGTTCGCGCTAGTCGCCGGCACGCGGATCGACAGCATAGCGCCATTGGAGCCATTGGCTTTATTGTTCGAGGACTCTGAATAGGTCTTCAAGGTCATCATCTATCTCTATTGGACGCCCGACCTGGCTCATGGCCGTGTCCGGGTCCTTAAGCCCGTTGCCCGTCAGGGTCATCACCGCCAGGATGCCCTCCGGCAGCCTGCCCTGCTTCTTGAGTTTGCACAGCCCAGCGAGTGGCGCGCAAGACGCCGGCTCCGCAAACACGCCGCCCACCGAGGCCAGAAGCCGCTGCGCCTCCAGTATCTCGCCGTCCGTGACCGAGTTGAACTCCCCCTCGGACTCCGAGACCGCCGCGCGGGCCAGCCCCGCGCTGACCGGGCTCCCTATGCGTATGGCGGTGGCCACGGTCTCCGGCTCTGGACACGGCAGCCCCGTGACGAGCGGCGCCGCCCCCTCGGCCTGGAAGCCCATCATCCGAGGGCTCTTGGAGATTCTTCCAAGCCCGCGGAACTCCTCGTATCCCGCCCAGTACGCGCTGATGTTGCCGGCGTTGCCCACGGGCAAAGCGTGCCAGTCCGGGGCGCGCCCAAGGGCTTCGCATATCTCCCATGCCGCGCTCCGCTGCCCGATGAGGCGGTACTTGTTGACCGAGTTCACGATTGCGAGCCCGCGTTCGTCCGCCGCGCGCCGGGCGAGCTCCAGAGCCCGGTCGAAGTTCCCCCGCGCCGCGATCACCACGGCCCCGTACATCAGGGCCTGAGCCAGCTTGCCCAGAGCCACATGCCCGGCAGGAAGCAAAACGAAGCACCGCACCCCCGCCGCCGCCGCGTAAGCCGCAGCCGAGGCCGAGGTGTTGCCGGTGGAGGCGCATATCAACCCCCTGCACCCCTCTTCGAGCGCCTTGGCCACGGCGAGAACCATACCGCGGTCCTTGAACGACCCCGAAGGGTTGCACCCCTCCAGCTTGCCCCATAGCTCGATGCCGAGCCGCTCGCCGAGGCGGGGCAAAGCGACCAGAGGCGTGCTGCCCTCTCCGAGGCATAGTCTCGGCGTGGCGGCCGTTAGGGGCAGCAGCGCCGAGAAGCGATCGATAACTCCCATCAAAGAATCCCTCCCGAACCTCATTGTACTATATAAAGAATATAAAAAAAGAACCGAGGCCGAGAGGCCCCGGTTCGACGTTCGATTTGGTCAGTTCTTCCGATAGAACCGCGCGATGCCCAGCAGGCCGAGGAGCAGGAAGGGCAGGCCCCCGACCGCGCACCCCCAACCACCGTCATCGTCGCCGCCGCCACCGCCACCGGTCGTCTTGTACATGAGGATCGGATCAGTGAGCGTGTCGTTGGCCTCCCCGTCGAAGAGCAAGGGCAAGCTGTTAGTCCCGTCTACGACCGGCACCGGGCTGCCCGCTGCGTTGGCCACGATGTAGTTCAGAGTGTAAGTTGAGCCTGAACCTCCAAGGGCGCCTACGGTGAACGTGAAGTCCTGAAGCTGCTTGCGGCCTTCACGCTGCAGCTTGGAGAAGCGCAGGCCGCTAGCGTAGAGCTCCTTCCAATCGTGTCGGCCCGCATCCAGGCTAAGCACCTGGAGGTCGTGCGACGTCAAAGTGAACGAGAAGGTCACGGGCACCACGTACACCCCGCCCTCAGGATTGGCTCCGCCAGGCACGGCAAGCTCGAAATAAGGAGCAGTATTATTGTCCTGGCCTATAGGATACTCGTAGTACTTCTCGACAGATGTATTCCCCTCCGTACCCAAGCTATCCAAGAGATGCGGCGTACCCCCCAGCACTTTCGCCAGGTCTTCCGATATGGCATCCGTGATGATGCTCGCCGACGCGGCCGACATCCCATTCC
>JAISUL010000068.1 GCA_031272145.1 Synergistaceae bacterium | reverse complement strand
ACTGACTTCGAGGCGTTCGCAACGGCGCTCTTCAACGAATGGGGCGTCGGGCGGGCGGAGAAGAACGACGGCATCATGTTCTTGTTATCGGTCAAGGAGCGATCCGCCCGGATAGAGCTCGGAAGCGGGTATCCACTGCGCTTCGACAGCGTCATGCAGGGGATTATGGACGATACCATGATCCCGTACTTCAAGGGCGGAAAGTACAGCGAGGGGCTGCTGGAGGGGGTAAAGGCGGTCATCGCAAGCATTACAAACCCCGCGCCCTGGTGGGAGCGACACATTACGGCAATAGCCATCGCGGTGCTGCTGGTTTTATGCCTCGCTGGCTACTCCTGCATGAGGTCGGGGCGTACCGGCTGGGGCTGGACGTTCTTTGCGGCGGCTGGGGCGCTGGTGATGTTCATGATCTACGCCATGACGCGCGGCGGCAAGAGCGGAGGAGGAGGCGGAGGAGGCAAGGGCTTCGGCGGGGGGAGCTCGCGCGGCGGAGGTGCGAGCGGGAAGTGGTGAGGGCGGCTGCTGCTTTCGGCAGCGCCCCTCTTTTTTTTGTGGGTGACGCCCGCCCCAAGCCCCTCGCTCCCCCCTACGCAGCCGTTGGATTTTTACTGCCATAGTTGATTTTCCGGGAACCCCGTGATAGTATTCGCGGTGAGAGGCAGGCGGTCTGCCGAAGCCGAAGGACTTCAGATTTGGGGAGGCCTCCCCCAAAGCAGGAGGGCAGGGGAACGCAGTCCACAAACGCCACAGGCTCGGGGGGTGTGCGACTAGCACATTCTCCGGAATATTAGGGGTAGTTAGCATGTTGAGTTTGCGCAGGCTGGTTTTAGGGGGGATTTGTGTGGTTTGCTTTGGGACGGCAGCAGCCGGCTACGATAACAAGAAGTTTTGGGTGTACTCCTCTAGCGGCACCCTCGCGGATGTCAAAGCGGCTCTTGAGGCCGGGGTCGACGTGGACGCGAGGGGTAAGCACAACATGACGGCCTTGATGTGGGCCGCGGGGTTCAACAACGACCCTGAGGTGAGCTCCGCCCTGATCAAGGCGGGGGCGGACCTTGAGGCGAAAAGCGAAGAGGGTGCGACGCCCTTGCTGTACGCCGCCATGTTCAGCCGCAACCCTGAGGTGATCTCCACACTGCTCAAGGCCGGGGCGGACATCAACGTGAGGAACAAGTACGGCTGGCCGATCTTGCTGTGCGCCGTCAACAGCAACCGCAGCGCCGAGGTGATATCCGCCCTGCTCGAGGCCGGGGTCGACGTCAACGAGAGGAACCATTTCGGCGAGACGGCCTTGATGGCCGCCGCCAGTTCCAACCGCAACCCTGAGGTGGTCTCCGTCCTGCTCAAGGGCGGGGCAGACCTTAACGCGAGGAACGATGACGACAAGACGGTCTTGATGTGCGCCGTCGGCACCAACAACCCCGACGTGATCTCCGTCCTGCTCGAGGCAGGGGCCGACGTCAACGCTAGGAACAGGTTCACCACGACGGTCTTGATGACCTCCTGCCTGTCCAACAGCCCCGAGGTGATCTCCCTCCTGCTCAAGGCCGGGGCAGAGCTTAACGTTAGGACCGATATTGGATGGACGGCCTTGATGTGCGCCGCTAAGTTCAACGAGAACCCCGAGGTGATCTCCCTCTTGCTCAAGGAAGGGGCAGACACCACGGCGCGGGACCGCTACGGCGACGACGCCCTAGCCTACGCCGCCCAGAACAAGGCCTTGCGGGACACCCCCATCATGGACGTGCTGAGAGAGGCCACAAATCGCCAGCGCGAGGAGAGCGAGGCGAGTCTCGGAGGAGTCTCCGACGTCACAAAAAAGTAGGGGGGTGCTCCCCCCCTACAGCTTTTCTCCCCGGACGTAGCCCCGGACGTCCAACACGCAGGTCTCGATCCGGGGAGCCTGCCCCTTCCCGACTCTCTCGGCCAGCGCCGCCATCGTCGCACGCTCCATCTCCCCGTGGTCGGCTACGGCGACGGTTATGCCAGACGCAACGCACTCCATGATCTCGTGGTACTTCATGTCCGCCGTCACGTAGAGGTCGGCGGACGCTTGCTTCGCATGGCGCCACAGGCTCCCGCCGCTGCCGCCGCACAGGGCAACGCGCCTCACGGGAGGGGCGGCCTGACCGCTCCCGTAACAGTCCAGGCGGCTCAGGCCCCACGCGGACTTTATCAATTCCCCGACCTCGGATATGGAGGAGGGCAATACTCCGACGGCTCCGGTCATTTTGGCTCCATCATGTACCAATGGCCTCACGTCGGTCAGGCCCAGGAGGCCGGCGAGGACGGCGTTCACGCCGCATGGGGCGTTGTCCCAGTTCGTGTGGGCGGCTAGGACGGCGACGCCAGTCTCGATCGCCGCCCTTACCGCTGCGCCTTGAAGCGTGGAGAAGTCCACGCGCCGCGCCGGTGCAAAAAAAAGAGGATGGTGCGTCAGCAGCGCACTGCATCCTCTCTTTCCGGCCTCCCGAACCACGTCCGGCAGAGTGTCAAGCGACACGGCCAGACGTCTAACCTCTGCGTCCAAATCCCCCACCATCAGACCGACGTTGTCGTAGTCCTCGGCGAGCGACACGGGCGCAAATCCCTCGATCCTGTCCAGAATCTCCCGTACAGTCACGGCTGCGTTTCCTAATTCTTCTCCCGTGCCGACGCGCTCTGCGCGTCAGACACCACCCCGCGTTCGGCGTCGGTGCCGGGGATGATGGAGTCGCAGAGGGCTGCGCAGAGGCCGGCCACGGCCATGGGGGTCTTCAGGATGGCCCAGACCATGCTGCCGAGGGTCGACAGGATTTCTCCGTACTCGCTGCTCGTCAGGGCCTCCTTCACCGAGTCCTGGCCGACCCAGCCGGGCAGGCCGAGCGCCATCAGGAACGACAGGCCGACGATCATGATGTTCCTCTGGCTGCCGAGGTCGGCGCGGGTGAGAACCTGAATGCCCAGAGCGCCGATCGTCCCGAACAGGGCCAGATACGCCCCACCTATCACTGGCGCGGGCATCGTGGCGATGAGCGCGCCGAGCTTGCCGAACATGCTCATGCATATAAGGATGACCGCGCCGGTTCTGACGACGTTGCGCGAGGCCATGCGGGTGAGGCCGATTAGGCCGATGTTCTCCGTGTACGAGGTCGTGCCGACCGAGCCGAACAGCCCGCCGAGTAAGCAGCCCAAGCCCTCGGCGCGGATGCCTCCGCCTATCGTCGCGCCCGACGGGTCGTCAAGCCCGGACACGTAGGAGCAGGAGTGGTAGTCCCCGATGGACTCGATCATCGCGGCGAAGAACCCGGCAAGCAGGGCGCTCACGGCGAGGAAGCTGAACTTCGGCGCGCCCCAGGGCATAAAGACGTCCAGCCGCCAGACCGGGGCGGCTGCGACGTTCTGGAAGTCCACGTATATCGGGTGTCCGGCCCCGACCCAGCCGAGCTCCGAGGCCGCCACGCATATGAGGTATACGATCGCTATGGCCGCTATCACGGCGAACATGTTCACGGCCTTGCGCTTGACGATGAGGCTGAAGACTATTATCAGCACGACCTCCAGCAGGGAAATCGGCCAGAACTGCGACGCGCTGCCCACGGCCGTGGACGCCAGCGAGAAGCCTATCGCCATGATGGTGGGGCCTATGACCACGGGAGTGACCACCTTGCGCACGACCCCGACGAGCCCGGAGTGCCCCAGCAGGGCGAGCAGGATGCCGCCCACGATCAGGCCGCCGCCGATGTACTGCATGACTCCGTCCGGCCCCAGCGCGCTGTAGGCCCCTATGACCGTCATAATTGGGGGAATGAAGCTGAAGCTCGACCCCTGAACTATCGGGAGGCCGCTGCCAAACGCCCTGCTCGTCTGGATGAGCGTGGCGATACCCATGCTGAAGTAGACGCACCCTATGAACCGCGCCACCTGCCCCGCGTCCATCCCCATCGCCGGCCCCAGTATCAGCGGAACCAGGGTCGTCGCTCCGAAAAGCGTCAGAACGTGCTGCGCCCCGGCCAGCAGCGTTACCGGAATTGGCGGCGTGTCGTCCGGCCCGTACAAAACCTGCTTCTTGGACATCCTAAGAACACCCTCCTAAAATTATAGCGCCACGTATATCCGGAGTGACGCACAAGCCGGGAGCTCAGTTTAACACAGCCTGACGAAATACGCAATATGAAACCCCCTTGAATTTCGCACAAAATTTTGTATGATTTTCACGCAGGGGTCTAAAACCCCTAAGGGGTCTGAGACCTCTTGAAAGGATATGACACAGACATGGAAACTCGCGTGAGATTTGCCCCGAGCCCGACCGGCGCCCTTCACATCGGCGGCGGCCACACTGCCCTGTTCAACTGGCTCAAGGCGCGGCACGACGGAGGGAAGTTCGTGCTGCGGATCGAGGACACCGACAGGGAGCGCTCGACCAAGGAGTACGAGGAGACGATAATGTCCGGCCTCAGGTGGCTCGGCCTCGACTGGGACGAGGGGCCCGACGTCGGGGGCGCGTTCGGCCCATACCGCCAGAGCGAGCGGGCGGACATCTATATCGAGCACGCCGAGCGCCTCCTGTCCGAGGGGGTGGCATACAGGGACGGGGGGGCAGTGCTGTTCCGCGTCCCGCGCGACTCTGACCTGTCCTTCGACGACGAGGTCTACGGGCACATCGATGCCTCCAGCGAGGGGATGAAGGAGCGAAACGCCGCCGACTCCCTCAAGGACATCGTGATGATCAAGAGCGACGGCACGCCGACCTACAACTACGCCGTGGTCATAGACGACCGCCTCATGAACGTCACCCACGTGATCCGCGGCGAGGACCACATATCGAACACGCCGAAGCAGATCTTGCTATACCGTGCTTTCGGCTGGACGCCGCCGCGTTTCGCGCACCTCCCTATGATCCTCGGCAAGGACAAAAAGAAGCTCAGCAAGCGCCACGGCGCGACGAGCGTCTACGAGTACCGCGACATGGGCTACATGCCGGACTCGATGTTCAACTTCCTGGCCCTGCTCGGCTGGTCAGGAGGAGGAGCAGGCTCCTCGCAAGGCAGCGAAAACACTGAAATATTCACCCGCGCTGCCGCTGCGGCGGCGTTCGACCTGAAGGACGTCACGCGGAAGCCGGCGGTCTTCGACTTCGACAAGCTCAACTACATCAACCAGGAGCACCTGAAGCGCCTCGACCCGATGGTTCGCCTAGAGATGGTCAAGCCCTTCTGGCGCGAGATGGGCCTGCCGGCCGGGGACGGGCAAAAACGTGACGACGCGTGGCTGGCCGACGCCCTCACCCTCATGGGGGGCCGCGGGCGGACAGCGAAGGAGCTGGCCGAGTTCTCGGACTATTATCTGTCATTCGAGCCGGTCAAGGCCCGATTGAGCACCGGGGAACTCACGATCCCGGACTCGGAGAAGCTCCGGGGCTTCATGTCGGCGCTGCTCGCCGTGCCTGACTGGACTGACTCCGCTCTGGAGGCGGAGGCGCGCTCGTGGGTCGAGAAGGAGGGCGGCAAGATGAAGGACTACGCGATGCCGCTGCGCTTCGCCCTGACCGGCATGAGGGTAAGCCCTGGCATATTCGAGGTGGCCGCCCACCTTGGCCGCGACGAGGTGCGCAGCAGGCTGAACTATTTTCTTCCTGGCCTTCCTGGCCTTCCTGGCCTTCCGGGGCTGGCGAAATGAAGCTGGCCGTGATAGGCTCCGGCTACGTCGGCCTCGTGACCGGCACGTGCCTGGCGCGCTTCGGCAACACAGTGGTCTGCGTCGACTCCGACCAGCGCAGGGTCGAGGCCCTAACGAGAGGCGAGGTGCCGTTCTACGAGCCCGGCCTGTCCGACATGATGAAAAGGAACGCCGTTGAGGGCAGGCTGTCGTTCTCGTCGGACACGCGCGCATCGCTCAACGGCTCCGACATGTGCTTCATCACGGTCGGCACCCCCTCCGCCCCCGACGGCAGCGCTGACCTCTCGTACATAGAGGCCGCGTCGCGCGAGATAGGCCGGTTTCTGAAAAACAATGATTATAATAGGAAGCTTCTTGTGGTTGTGAAATCCACCGTCCCGGTCGGCACGAACGAGAGGGTTAGGCAGTGGATCGCCGAAGAGGGGGGGCAGGAGGGCGCGTTCGAGACCGCGTCGAACCCGGAGTTTCTTCGCGAGGGCGCGGCTGTGCGGGACTTCGTCGAGCCGGACAGGGTGGTCATCGGCACGGCCTCGCAGGAGGCGGCGCTGCGCATGGGCGAGCTTTACTCGTTCACGGAGCCTCAGAGGCTGCTGTTCATGGACATACGCTCGGCTGAAATGGCCAAGTACGCCTCGAACGCGATGCTGGCGACGCGGATTTCCTTTATGAACGAGATGGCCAGCATATGCGAGCGGGTCGGCGCCGACGTGGAGTGCGTCAGGCAGGCGATGTCGCTGGACACGCGCATAGGGAGCAAGTTTCTCTACGCCGGATGCGGATACGGTGGCTCGTGCTTCCCGAAGGACGTCCGGGCGATAAGGGACTTCGCCGCCGCCGCCGGCTACGACGCCCGCATACTGACGGCGGTCGACGAGGTGAACGAGAGCCAGAAGGAGGTGCTCTTCGGCAAGGTGGCCGAGCGTTTCGGTACACGCCTGGACGGGCTTAACGCTGCTGTTTGGGGGCTTGCCTTCAAGCCGAAGACCTCCGACGTGCGCGAGGCTCCGTCTCTGACGCTGATTCGCCGCCTGCTGGACGCCGGAGCGCATGTGCGCGCCCACGACCCCCGCGCCGCTGACGAGGTGCGAAGCGCGCTCGGCCAGCATGACGGCCTAGTCTACGTCTCCGACCCATACGACGCCCTGGCCGACGCCGACGCCCTCGTGGTCGTGACAGAGTGGGACGTCTACCGGCAGCCAGACTTTGACCGAGTCAAGCGCCTAATGCGAACCCCCGTCATAGTCGACGGGCGCAATATATACTCCCCTGCTGAGATGGAGCGGCTTGGCTTCGACCACATGCCGATAGGCCGGTCAGTAAAGAAGGTGCAGTGATTGAGAGGAACGAATTTCCCAAGGTGTTTCGCGTTCGTGATGGTTTTCCTGTTGATTGCCGCCTCTTGTTCGGCGGCGGAGTCAGTAGCAGTGCAGGTTGTGCCATTTAGATACGAGGACGCGCGGGAGTTCAGCGACGGAGTGGCGGCTGTGAAGCTGAAGGGCAAGTGGGGCTACATCGACGCGTCGGGCCGCGTGGCCATACCTTTGTCGTTCGACGTTGCCGAGGCCGGGTGCTTCTCGGAGGGCTTGGCGCTGGTCGGGAACGTCTTCATCGACGCGGAGGGGCAGCCAGCCTTCGGGGACAAGCGCTTCGAGCGCGGGCGCGGGTTTTCCGAGGGAGTCGCCGCGGTTCAGAGCAAGGGCAAGTGGGGTTTCATCGGGCACGACGGGAATTTCTCCATTCTGCCGGTCTACGACGGCGCGGGCGACTTTTCCGGCGGCCTTGCGCCTGTCAAGCGCGACGGATTATGGGGCTACGTCGACTTGGACGGCCGGCTCCTGATAACCCCGCGCTTCGCCATGGCCTGGGAGTTCGGAGCAGGATCAGGAGCAGGTAAAGACCTGGCGCCGGTGGAGTTCGACGGGAAGGTCGGCTACATGGATCGCTCGGGGCGGTTTGCCATAGCTCCGGTTTACGACTTCGGCGGGAGGTTTCACAACTCTCTGGCGGTGATTCGGGAAGCCAATGGCTGGAGTTACATCGGCCCCGACGGTTTGCCGGCGGTGGCTAAGCGGTTCCACGCGGCGGGGCGGTTCAGCGAGGGTCTGGCTCCCGTGGCGACAGACGCCCGGTGGGGGTACATAGACGTGAGGGGCGCGCTGGTTGTGCTCCCGCTCTACGACGAGGCGAGGCCGTTCAGCGAGGGGCTGGCCGCGGTGAGCCGCGACGGCAAGTGGGGGTACATAAAAGCCCGGTGAGGTACGCAATGTTCTTAGACATGGTGAGGCCGGCATGAAGGTCGTAGTCGTCGGGGCCGGCGAGGTCGGCTTCAACATCGCGTCCACTCTCTCGGCGGACGGCCATGACGTGAACGTCGTCGAGCCGGACGAGGAACGGGCAGCCAGGGTGGAGTCCGAGCTCGACGTCAGGCTCATACGCGGCAACGGCGCGAGGCCGCAGGTGCTCTACGAGGCTGGTGTCAGGGACGGCTGCGACGTGGACTTCCTGGTTGCGTGCGCCGACCGCGACGAGGTCAACATCCTGTCCTGCTGGATAGCCAAGCGCTCCGGCGTCAAGCACGTCGTGGCGCGCGCGCGGGGTCTGGAGTTCACCGACTCCCCGTCATGGGCGCGCGACCTTGGCATAGACATGATGTTCTCGCCGGAGCGCTCCGTCGCACGCGAGATAATGGAGCTGCTCTCGGTCAGCACTGCGACGCGCACGGCCGAGCTTCTGGACGGCCAGGCCGCCATATACGCCTTCCGCATCGCCCACGGTTCGCCCCTGATAGACGTCTCCCTGATGGATATGCGCGCCCGCGACCCAGACCTCATAGCCATAGTCGTGTACATCGAGCGGGGGGGAGCCAGTTCCCCTGGGGGAAGCGACAACTCGAAGAGCTTGTTCTCCATCGTCCCCGACGGCTCCACTGTGCTCAAGGAAGGAGACCTTTGCTACGTGGTCTCGCATCGGGAGCAGGCGTGGAAGCTGGAAAAACTATTCCAGCTTCGGGCGACGCGGGCGCTGAAAAAGGTCTTCATAGTCGGAGGGGGAAAGCTTGGCTTTCAGGTCGCGAGCCTTCTTGAGGACCACTACCGCAAAGCTGAGATACGCCTGATAGACCATGACAAGGAGAAGTGCGAGAAGATAGCGGAGGAGCTGCCCCGCGTCTTGGTGCTGCCAGCGGACGGCGCCGACATAAACCTGCTGAAGGAGGAGGGTGTGGACTCGGCGGACGGGTACGTCTGCGCAACCGAGTCCGACGAGGTGAACCTCATATACTGCGCCATAGCCAAGTCGATGGGCGCCAGAAAGTGCATAGCCGTCGTGCGCCGCCGCATGTACCTCAACATGCCTGAGCGCATCCCGATAGATTCAGTGGTCGACCCAAACGAGGCCCTAGCGTCCGTGATCCTGAGGTACATAAGGTACCCTGCGCACTCGCGCGCCCTTTCCATAATAGAAAAGATCGACGCCGAGATGCTAGAGGTGGTGATGCCTGAGGGCCACAGGCTGCTTGGTATCCCCCTGATGGAGATGGACATACCGAAGGGCGTGCTGCTTGCCCTTGTGAGCCGTAACGAACATAAAGGCGGGGGAAAGGGGAAGGAAGAGGCGCGGGTTTTCGTGCCAGGCGGCAGGACGTGCTTGGAGGCGGGAGACCACGTGATCCTGTTTGCCTCGACCGACAGGATGCCCGACGCCGCGGTTTTCTTCGACGGCTCGGAGAACTTGCCCAGCCAAGACAAGGGTGCCGACGTGCCTCAGCTGGGGGAGTACGCTGGCGGGTGGGAGTAGTGGAGGCAGTGATATGACAGCATATGACAGCAAAGGAAACGGATATTTTAGCGAAGTTCCGTTTGTCTTGGAGCATGACGACGCGACAAATTTTACAAAGAATTTGTCCGACGGTTCTGTGCAACTCGTGGTCACGTCTCCTCCTTACAACGTGGGGAAATCTTACGAACGCCGCCTGTCCATGAGCGCGTACATAGCCGAACGGAAGCCTCTTATCGGAGAATTGGTTCGCGTCCTGAGCGAACGCGGAAGCATTTGCTGGGAGGTCGGCAATTACGTACACAACGGAGAGGTCTTGCCTTTGGATATATGCTACTACGAGATATTCAAGGAGTTCGGGCTGAAACTGCGCAACCGCATTGTGTGGCACTTCGGCCATGGGCTGCACGCCAGCAAAAGGTTCTCCGGCCGATATGAAACGATCCTGTGGTTTACGAAGACCGACGATTACACGTTCAACCTGGACGACGTCCGAGTACCATCAAAGTACCCGAGCAAGCGGCACTACAAGGGGGATAAGAAGGGAGAGCTTTCAGGCAATCCCTTGGGTAAAAACCCATCCGATTTTTGGGATGTTTCATGGCTTAAAGATGAGTGGGAAGGCGGCGTGTGGGAAATTCCAAACGTCAAGGCCAACCACCCTGAAAAGACCTCGCATCCATGCCAGTTCCCCGTCGAGCTGGCCGAGCGGTGCGTATTGGCTTTGACGAACGAAGGCGATGTAGTTTTTGATCCATACGCTGGGGTGGCCTCCGCACTCATCGCCGCTGTTCGGCACGGCAGACGTGCGATAGGCGTTGACCTATGCGAGGAATACGTGAAGATAGGACGTGAACGCCTCTCCCGTCTTTTGTCGGGGAATTTGGTTACGCGCCCTATGGGGCGTCCGATTCATGTTCCCACTCAGTGGGAAAAGACGGCGCAATTCCCAATCGAGTGGATGCCATGCCAAAGAAAGGCGGACGTAGTCCAATGAACATTCGAGCAACATATTCGCATCTGAACGGACTAGAGTACCTGCAAGTTCATCTTGCCGACCTTTGGACGGAGATTGTCGGTGTCATTAGTGATGTCGACGCATGGAAATGCAAAAGCAAGGTGTCTAAGGAGAAGGGCATGGAAGGCATTAAGCTATACAACCCCGTAGATCTCAACGGTGCCTTCAAAAAACAGTTTTACTCTTTGGGCTGGAGGGAAAAGCGAACGGACTATTACGTCACCGCTGACGTCGCGCTGGCGCGTAAGACCATGTTGCTTGACGCCGACAGGCAGAAGAATGACATCGAGGCTGGCGGTGCCATGCCCTACGCTACATACAAACAGACGGATTTCGTCAAAAATGGGATTGCGGTAGAGGTTCAGTTTGGCAAGTACGCTTTTATCGCTTACGATATTTTCGTAAAACACATGACCTTTTATCTCAGGGACGAAATTAATGTTGGTGTTGAAATAATGCCCATGAAGGAAATGGCATCGAAAATGTCATCAGGCATTGCCTACTACGAAAACGAGCTTCACAACGTGCTCATGCAGGGTAGGGGCACACCTGCCGTTCCCCTAGTGCTTGTCGGCATTGTGCCCTGAATCGGAGTAGCCCATGCGTTTTTTCCTTATGGCGAGGGTGCTCGCCCTCGTCTCGTTCGTTGTCTCCCTCTGCATGGCTCTGCCCTTGGCCGTGGCGTGGCTCGACGGGTCAAGCGACGTCCGTGCCTTCGCAGCCGCCATGTCGGCGGGGCTCTGCTTCTCGTGCTCCGTCTACTTTATCTGCGGCGGCCGCATCCCTCCACATGCGCGCCTCTCACACGAGTACGACGGTCTCGGCGCGCGCGAGGCCTTCGCGATAGTCGGCGGGTCGTGGGTGGCCGCGTCCGTCACCGGTGCCCTGCCCTTTCTGCTTAGCGGCGCTTTGGGCGGCTTCACCGACTCGTTCTTCGAGTCCGTGTCGGGTTTCTCCACCACTGGCGCGACGGTCTTCTCCAACGTCGAAACTCTGCCGCGCAGCATACTGCTCTGGCGCGTCCTTACGCACTGGCTCGGAGGGATCGGCATCGTCGTGCTCAGCCTCGCCGTGCTGCCGTTCATCGGCGTGGGAGGGCTGGAGCTCTACAAGATCGAGACCACCGGCCCCAAGCCCGAAAAAATCGCCCCCCGCATGAGGCAGACAGCCGTGTTCCTGCTAGAGGTCTACGTCTCTCTTACCGTCGCCGAGACGCTGCTGCTGACGCTCGGCGGCATGAGCGTATTCGATGCCCTCACTCACTCGATGAGCACGGTCGCCACGGGCGGGTACTCCAACAAAAACGCCTCGATAGCCGCCTATCACAGCCCGTTTATCGAGTGGGTCATCGCGGCGTTCATGTTCATGGCGGGCGTGAACTTCTCGCTGCACTTCATGCTGCTGACGGGGGCGTGGCGCAAGGTCTCGCGGGACGAGGAGCTCCGCCTCTACGTCGGGGTGACAGCCGTGGCGATAATAGTCTTCACGGTGATCCTGAGCCTGCACGGCCATGACGCGTGGGACGCCCTGCGGGCCGCGGCTTTTCAGGTGACCAGCTTCATGACCACGACTGGCTTCGTGTCCACTGACTACGCCCAGTGGCCGCAGTTTAACCAGTGCATGCTGCTGTTCCTGGCCTTGGCCGGCGGATGCGCTGGCTCAACGGCGGGCGGGCTCAAGATGATGCGCCTTCTCGTCCTGAGGCGCGGCATAGGCGTCGAGGTGAAAAACATGTTTCACCCAAGGGCGATCCTTAGGGCGAGGGTGAACGGCAAGGTGCTCTCGGAGCGGGCTATGACCGGGGTGCTGGCGTTCTTCACGCTCTACGTCGCCGTCCTGATAGGCGCGTTCCTGCTGGTCATCGCCGTCGGCTGGGAGAAGCTGGACATCCCGACCGCGTTCTTCGGGGTGCTGAGCAGCCTGTCGAACCTCGGCCCAGGCCTTGGCAACCTCGGCGCGACGGACAACTACGACTGGCTGCCGGGCGTAGTAAAGTGGGTCTTGGCCTTCTGCATGCTAGCAGGGCGTCTCGAGCTCTACTCGATGTTCTTCCTGCTCCACCCTGCGACGTGGAGGAAATAAGGCATTAGGCAAAGCTAAGCGTCAGGCGAGGCAGCGCGCCTTATCCTGTCGCGCAGTGCCAACCCCACTCCGTCGGCCTCCGGCCACTCGGCCACGATCTCGCTGCAGTCCCTCTCAAGGGCGCGGAACGCCGCGAACAGCCCTGACGCGTAGCTCTCAGCTGAGTCGAAGCATATAGCCCTGGCGAAGCCCGGAGGAACGCCCCCGCCGCGAAGACGCCCCACGAAGCCCGACTTGTCAGTCGCAGCAATGAGGGCATCGCAAGGCGTCCATATTCTAACAGGCACAATTGGGGCGTAGTGCCTGTGCCGCGTCCCAGGCGAGCGGCGGGCCTCAGGCGCCCCGGAGCCGGGCGTTTTAATGGGCGCCCCGAAGAACTCCTCCAGCGCTTCGAGCGGCGTCCCCCCAGGCCTCAGGAGGAGGACGTCCTCCCCGCTGGCGTCTATCACGGTCGACTCGAGGCCTATGTCGACCGCCCCCGCGTCAAGCACGAGGTCAACGGCGTCACCCAGGTCGGAGACAACTGCCTGCGCGTCGGTCGGGCTTGGCCGTCCGCTGCGGTTCGCGCTTGGGGCCGCTATGGGGCACCCCGACGCCTCTATGAGGGCCAGAGCGACTGGGTGGTCTGGCATGCGCAGCGCGACGGTCGACAGCCCCGCCGTCACCTCCCGCGGCACCGAGGAAAGGGCGGGCAGCACGATGGTCAGAGGCCCTGGCCAGAACGCCCTCATCGCGGCCAGAGCCCTGCCGTCTAGCCGAGCCAGACCCAGCGCCCCGTCCGGCGATGACAGGTGGAGTATCAGCGGGTTGTCCGACGGCCTGCCCTTCGCCGCGAAAATCTTCCCCACCGCCGCGGGGTTCATCCCGTCCGCGCCGAGGCCGTAGACCGTCTCGGTGGGAAACGCGACGAGCCCTCCTTCCTTTATAATAGAAGCTGCCTTCTCCATCGTATCGCGGTCGGGGCGGCGGCGATCGACTTTGGTTAATTTTCTATCTACTCTGTCCACGGGCGTCACCTTCGTTTTGAGACTTCGCCGTTCACTATACCAGACCAGGCCGCGGGCGTTTTGCATGTGTTAGAATTCGGGAAACGTAAAACGCGTTTTCCGCCATGAGGGGGGTTCGTTGTGGAATTTCGTAGGGCTGGCGACGATGGGGGCGCCAAACGCCCCTTCACAGCCGGTGACGTGAAGCAGCGCCTTGGCGAGCTTCAGGAGCTCCTCGACTCAGGGTGCGTTACAAAGGACGAGTTTGCCCTGGCTCGCGCGAACATCCTGAGGGAGGCCGGGATTGACCTGGCCATACACCAAAAGAGCGGCGAGCCGAGGCACGATGGCAGGATTTCGTCGAGGTACAAGAGGCGCTCCGGCGGGCAAAAGCACGCGGCGGTTCTGACGCTCTTCACGCTCGTGGTGGCCGGCTGCGCGGCGTTTATCGGCGTCAAGTGGAACGAAATGTTCGGCACCGAGCCAGTCCCGTACAGGCCGGACGAGATAGTCGAGTCGATTTCGTCTCCTTTCCTAGAAGTCCCTGATGGACGTGCCGACGTTGACATAATCGACATAACGAGGCTGCCAGATGAGCCGCACGACGAGGACGGGGTGGTAGACACCGGCGCGACGGAGCGCTCGGGCGACAGCCAGAGTCAGGGGCAGAGCCAGCAAAACCGCCCTGCCAGTCCGCCGAGGCCGGCGCAGGGAGCGGCGAGTGCAACAGGCGCGACGGGCTACAAGCCAGTGAACAATAGGCGCGGAGTGGTGTCGGCGCGAAGCGTGACCATCCGCTCGACGCCCGACCCGTCGCGGCGTGACAACATCGCCGGATGGGGCGCTGCCGGCGACCGCTTCGTGGCGACCGAGGAAGCGGTAGCGCACGACGGCTCAAGGTGGTACAAAGTCCGCTACGAGAACGGCGAGAAGTCCGGCTGGATCAACGCCTCGCTGCTGAAGATGAACTGAACGGCGAGGTATATAAACGACTTGGAGGTTAGCACAATGAGTATTCTTGACAGCGTCGACTGGGGCAAGCTCGAACGGGACGCGGTGGCTCTGCGCCGTGACATCCATAAGCATCCGGAGGGCGCTTGGACTGAGTTCCGAACGTCCGCCATCATTGCGGAGCGCCTCGAAAAGCTTGGGTGGAAGCTCTCCGTCGGGCTCGACAACATCGACGTGAAGTCCGTCATGGGGCGCCCCGACGACGCGGTGATCGACTCCCATATCGAGAGGGCCAAGGCTCAAGGGGGGAACCCCGCTTGGATCGACAGGATGGGGAAGTACACCGGCGTCGTGGCCGACATGGACACTGGCAGGCCGGGGCCTACCGTGGCGCTCCGGTTCGACATCGACTGCGTTGACGTCGCGGAGGCGTCTGAGGCATCTCACAGACCAGCCAAGGAGGGCTTTGCCTCGGTCAATTCGTGCCTGACCCACGCCTGCGGGCACGACGCCCACACGGCCATCGGCCTTTGCGTTGCGGAGGCGTTGGCTAAGCTGGAGCCTTCGCTGAAGGGCAAGGTTCGGCTGATATTCCAGCCGGGCGAGGAGGGCTGCCGCGGCGCTTACGCGATGGTTCAAAAGGGCGTCGTCGACGAAGCGGACTACTTCCTCGCGCTTCACATAGGGGGCAAGGTTCCGAGCGGGGTGCTTGGGCTGAAGTCCCTCGGCTACCTTGGCACGGCGAAGTTCGACGCGGAGTTCAAGGGCAGGTCTGCCCACGCCGCCGCAGCGCCGCAGGAGGGGCGCAACGCCCTGCTGGCCGCTGCGTCCGCCACCATAGCCCTTCACGGCATAGCGCCGCACCGCGACGGCCCGACCCGCGTAAACGTTGGCGTCTTCAACGCCGGAACCGGGCGGAACGTGATACCCGACCACGCCCTGATAAAGGCCGAGACCCGCGGCGAGACCAAGGAAATAGCCGACTACGTCTACGCGCGGGCGATGGAGATACTGAAGGGCGCAGCGATCATGTACGGCACGGAGCTCTCGGTCAGCAAAATGGGCGAGGGGACGACCGCCGACAGCGACGACGCCCTGGCGGAAAAGATAGGCGAGGCCGTGCGCCGGCTCGGGATATTCAAGGAAGTTCGCGACACGGCGGCCGGCACGGGCAGCGAGGACGCCACGTGGATGATGAGGCGCGTTCAGGAGCGCGGCGGCCAGGCCGTCTACATGGCGCTCGGCTCCGACATAGCGGCCCCGCACCACAACGGCTCGTTCGACATAGACGAGTCCGCGATGATAAACGGGGTCAAGGCGTTCGCCGCGGCAGTGGCGGCGCTGCTCAGCTGACATTCGAGGAGGATTCGCGATGAAGAAGAACATGGGTTCGAGGCTCGGACTTTATCCGACGCCGGTTGTGCTGGTCGGGGTCTACGATAGCAGCGGCAAGCCAAACGTCCTGACTCTGGCGTGGGTCGGAGTGGCCTGCTCCGAGCCGCCCTGCATCCAGATCTCCGTTAGGAAGGAGCGCTGGTCTCACGACGCCATCGAGGCGAAGGCAGCCTTCAGCGTGAACGTCCCTTCATCTAAGTACGTCGCGGAGGTCGACTACGCCGGCATAGCCTCGGGGCGCGACGCGGATAAGTTTCAGGTGTCAGGCCTGACGGCGGTGAAGGGCGAGGTTCTGGACGTCCCGCTCGTGAAGGAGTTCCCCGTCTCGATGGAGTGCAAGCTGGTTCACACTGCCCGGCTCGGCAGCCATGACCTCTACGTCGGCGAGATCGTCGCCTGCTGGATGGAGGAGTCGGTGGCGGGCCAGGGCGCGAAGGTGAACGCGAAGGAGTTTTCCCCTCTGATATACATGCCGGGCGGGGAGTACTACGGGCTCGGCGAGTTTTTGGGGAACGGGTTCAACGCCGGGAAGAAGTTCCTGAAGAAGTAGTAATATTACTTACTACTACTAGTGGGCCGGCCGGATTCAATGGGGGTGGCCATGAAGCAGAAGATCGCTGCGGTTTTGAAGAACCTCCCTGAGAAGCCAGGCGTGTACATAATGCGCGACGCCGAGGGGAAAGTCATATACGTCGGCAAGGCCAAGAAGCTGAAGCGGCGCGTGTCGTCGTACTTTAGGCACGGGACTTTCGCCTCGCCGCGCCTTAGAAAACTCGTCGAGACGGTCGACGACATCTCCACCATACGCACCGCCACCGAGGCAGAGGCTCTGATCGTCGAAGCGCGGCTCATCCGGCGCTACTCGCCGTTCTTCAACGTAGACCTCAAGATGACCGACCGCTACCCGTACATCTGCCTCACGGACGAGCCGTTCCCCAGGCTCGTCGTCACGCGGCGGAAGCCAGACGAGTCGACTGGGGCCTGGTTCGGGCCTTACGTCAGCGCGGGCGACATCCACAACCTCCTGCGCCTGATCGAGCGCTGGCTTCCGCTGAGGACTTGCCGCACCGACATGCTCAAGCCCAACCCAGACAAGAGGCCATGCATCGAGTTCACCCTGGGGCGCTGCATGGGCGCCTGCGCCGGGCTCTGCTCGGAGGCGGAGTACCGCGAGAGGGTGAACGACATAATCCTGCTGCTGCGCGGCAGCACGGGCGAGCTCGTGGAGCGGCTGCGGCGGCGCATGGACGCGGCGGCGCGGCGCATGGAGTTCGAGAAGGCCGCCGAGTGCCGCGACATCATAAGGGCTCTGTGGCGCGTGTCGCGCCAGCACATCTCGGACGCCCTGCGAGAGAACCTCGACGCGGACACCTGGGCAGTCCTGACCAAGGCGCAGGAGACGTTCGGCCTGAAGACCATCCCCTGGCGCATAGACGCCTTCGACATCTCCCATATGTCTGGCCGCGAGACCTACGGCTGCTGCGTGGTGTTCGAGCAGGGCGCGCCGAACCCGTCGCTCTACCGGCGCTTCAAGATACGCTCGCTTGCCGACGGCGAGGTCGACGACTTCCGGTCTATGAAGGAGACGGTCTTTCGGCGCTACCGCCGCGCGCTGGACGGAGGCGAGCCACTGCCGCAGCTCGTGCTGATAGACGGAGGCCCGGTTCAGCTGGAGTTCGCACTCTCGGCGCTAGACGAGCTAAAGCAAGGGCAGCCCGAAGGCACGTCGTTCGACCCGCCGAACACCCCGCGCGTCGTGGCCATCGCCAAGGAGGAGGAGCTCCTGTACATGCCGGGGCGAGGCGAGCCGCTTGCTCTGCCGCTAGACGACCCAGTGCTGCGGCTCATGCAGAGGGTGAGGGACGAGGTTCACCGCTACTCTGTGACGACCCACCGGAACGCGCGCGGCGGAAGGCTGCGCCGGTCGGTTCTGGAGGACGCGCCCGGCGTCGGGAAGGCGCGGGCTGCCCGGCTTCTGGTGCAGTTCGGCAGCGCGCGGCGCATAGCCATGCTGGAGCCGGAAGACCTGCTGGCCGTGCCGGGCATAGGCATAGCCACGGCGAGGAAGATAATCGATTACCTGAAAGAAAACGCCTGAACGCCGGTTAGATCTCTTGCTGAAACCGAATGGCCATGTTATAGTATTGTAGAGTTGTATCCAAACCTGGAAAGGCGGTGCCCCGTCATGAACCTCGAGGTGTCGGTAACGCGGTTTGGCCGTCTCGACGCAGAGACGGACTCCGCGAGTGTTTTGTCGTTTCCTGTCGCTCGGCCAGAGAAAGCCGGCAGTATGCTGACGGCCCTGGCGGAGGTCGCGCACACGATGGACGCGAACGAGTCGAGTTTTTACCTGCAGGAACCGACGTCCCTTTTCCAGCCGAAGCTCCGTTACCGCGTGGTCAAGGAGGCGAACGTGGTTCAGATTCAGATCATAGACACAGTGGAAGGTAAGATCGTCAAAGAGATACCTCCCGACATGGTCGTTCAGTTCATAGCCCGCCAGAAACTGATGCGCGAGTACGACCTTGAGCCAGCGATAGACGTCGTGGCGTAGGCGAGAGTTGCCTGAAGACCGCTGCGTCATGGAAATCCTGCACTACATGTCCGAAGACGGAGCGGATATATTTCAAGAATGGCTGGAGTCGTTGCGCGACGATAAGGCATATGTCGCCATTTCTCGAAGGCTGGAAAGAGCATCCGAGGGCAATTTTGGCGACCATCGCGCTTGCGGTGGCGGAGTGTCCGAAATGCGCATAGACTACGGGCCAAGGAGGACTAGCATGCGGCCGTATATCACTCATGAAGAGGCGACTATAGACGCTTTCAGGCGCAACCCTGGCCTGGCGGCGGCTTATCTGAACGCCGTTCTCGCCGACGGGACCTATGAGGAGCTCGCCTCGGTCGCGCGGCGCGTTGCCAAGGCGTTTGAGGCGCCGTCCCAGCCAAAGTGAAAGCGCGATAAAAACAGCGCGGAGGTGGTTGGCCTCCGCGCTGTTTTTTTACTCTTACGCCGACAGGGACAGGAGGTTCCTGTAGATCGGGTATGGCCAGATGTCCTCGGCGATCACCAGCTCCATCGCGTCGCAGGTCGCGCGGATCGAGTCCATCAGCGGCACGGCGTCCTTCACCAGCAGGTCGGCGCGCTTGCGCATGTCCGTCTTGCCGGCTTTCTCCTTCAGGGCTGCCAGCTTCTCGGCCTGACTGATGAGCTCGCCCTTGGCCGCGCCCAGGCTGTGGATGTACTTCTTCCACGGCGCGCCTTCGGGGAAATCAGCTCCGTCCAGCGCCGAGAGCGACTTCTTCTCCAAGACCAGCTGCTTCGATATGGCGGGCAGCACTCCCTCCCAAAGCATGTCGTAGAGGATAGACACCTCGATCTCCAGCGCCTTCTCGAACGACTCCATGCGTATCTCGTGGAGCATGTCGAGCTCCGCGCTCTTCAGAACTCCGAGGCGCTCCAGCATCTCCTTGTTCTTGGGCTTCAGGAAGAGGTCGATCTTCTCGGGCATGGTCACGGCCTCGATGAGCCCGCGCTTCTTGGCCTCGTCGTGCCACTCCTTCGTGTAGGCGTCGCCCTCGAACAGAACGGACGAGCCGCGCTTCACGGCCTCCTTCACCGCGTCGAGCGCCACGTCGATCGGGTCGGCCCCGCTCTGCGCCCGCCCCTCGATCATGTCCGCAAGCTGCTCGAGGCCCCAAGCCCACACGGACGCGAACATCGTCACTGGGAGCGCTATCGACTGCGACGCGCCGGGCGCGCGGAACTCGAACTTGTCCCCGGTGAACGCCACGGGCGACGTGCGGTTGCGGTCGCAGTCGTACGGCGTCAGGGTCGGAAGCTTCGCCAGGCCGATGTCAAGCTGGTCGCGGTCGGGCAGCTTCAGGTCGGCCTTGTCGAGCTGCGTCAGCAGGTCGGTCAGGGTCTGGCCGAGGTACACGCTGATGATGCTCGGCGGCGCCTCGTGCCCACCAAGGCGGAACATGTTCCCGGCCGTCGCCGTCCCAGCCTGAAGCAGGCTGTGGTACTCGCTCACCCCAAGCACCAGCGCGGACAGGAACGTCAGGAACACCACGTTCCTCCTGTGGTTGCCCCCGGCCTTCAGGAGGTTGCGCCCCTCGTTGTCCATCAGGGAGATGTTGATGTGCTTGCCGCTGCCGTTCATGCCGGCGAAGGGCTTCTCGTGGAAGAGCAGCCGGAGGTCATGCCCCCTGGCCAGCTTGCGCATCGTCTCCATCATAAGCTGGTTTTGGTCGCAGGCCGTGTTGGCGTCGGTGAACAGCGGCGCGAACTCGAACTGGCACCTGGCCACCTCGTTGTGCCGCGTCGTGACGGGAACGCCTAGCGCAGCCAGCTCGCGCGCCACGTCGTCCATATAGCTGATGACGCGGTTCGGCACTGCGCCCATGTAGTGGTGGTCGAGCTTCTGGTCCTTCGCCGGCTGCGCGCCTATCAGGGTTCGCCCGCAGAAGCGGATGTCCGGCCTGAGCTGCGCGCGGGGACGGTCTAGCAGGAAGTACTCCTGCTCCGCCCCTACCGTCATGCGGACGCTCCGCACCCCCCTCTGGCCGAAGAGCTTCAGCACGCGGAGAGACCGTGCCTCCAGCGCGTCAAGGGCGCGCAAGAGCGGCGTCTTGAGGTCGAGCGGCGTCCCGTCGTAGGAGAGAAACACCGACGGGATACACAGAGTCCCACCCTTTGGGCTTTTGACTATGAAGGCGGGGCTGCTCGGATCCCAAGCGCTGTAGCCCCGCGCCTCGAAGGTCGACCGCCGGCCGCCGGAGGGGAAGGACGACGCGTCCGGCTCCCCCTGCACTAAGTCCTTGCCCCTGAAGACGTCGACCGGTGCCCCGTCCGGCCCAGGCATCGTGAACGAGAGGTGCTTCTCCGCCGTGAGCTCGGTCAGAGGATGAAACCAATGCGCCCAGTACGTCGCGCCATGTTCGAGCGCCCAGTCCCTCATGGCGATGGCTACCGCGTCCGCGAGGGCAGAGTCGAGCTTCTGGCGCCCCTCGATCGCCGCGATGAGGCGGTCGTAGATTTCGGGGTTGAGCCTTTCCTTCATAGCGGCGCGGTTGAACGAGAGCGAACCAAATACTTCCCTCATTTTCGGATGTTCCATACTAAAACCTCCAGAAAAGTGTTTTTTGTAACTATACCTGGCATTTTAAGCACAAAAAATCGGCAAGTCAAGTGCTTAGATAGGACAGATGACTAGCTTATATCGATTTTGAAATTTGTGCTAATCTTATGGAAAGGGGGACTGTCATGGTCGGCGCCGCCGATATATATAATAGGAAGACACCCTCGATCCTAAAGGGGAGGAGTAATTATGAACTCAGTTTTTCAGCAGATTTTCGAGGCTGGCATCGTGCCGGCCATAACGCTGGATTCGCCCGATCAGGCCGTCCCTCTCGGAAAGGCGCTCATAGACGGCGGCATCACTGTGGCAGAGGTCACGTTCCGCACCGCCGCCGCCGAGGAGTCGATCAAACGCCTTGCCGCCTCATACCCAGGCCTTCTCCTTGGCGCGGGCACGGTCACGTCGACCGAGCAGGTCGACCGGGCCGTCGCGTCAGGCGCCAAGTTCATCGTGTCGCCAGGCTTCAACCCAGCCGTGGCCGGGTACTGCGCGGCCAAGGGCGTTCCCGTGCTGCCAGGGGTGAACAGCCCGTCACAGATCGAGCAGGCCATGGAGCTCGGCCTCACGGTTCTGAAGTTTTTCCCGGCGGAGCAGTCCGGCGGGATCGACACGCTGAAGGCCTTCGCGGGGCCGTACTCAGGCGTGAGCTACGTCCCGACGGGCGGAGTGAACACGAAGAACCTGGAGGGCTACCTCTCGTTCGGGAAGGTCCTCGCGGTGTGCGGAAGCTGGCTGACCAAGCCCGAGCTCCTGGCCGCTGGCAGGTACGACGAGGTCTCGCGCCTGTGCCGCGAGGCGGTCCTGGCCGCGATGGGGTTCACCTTCAAGCACGTCGGGGTCAACGAGCCAGACGAGGCCGCATCACTGTCCGACGCCGAGCAGATGGAGAACCTGTTCGGCTTCCCGGTCAAGCGCGGCGGCAACAGCAACTTCGCCGGGGCCGGCTTTGAGTTCATGAATAGGCCGGCGCTCGGCAAAAACGGCCACATCGCCATAGGCACCATAAACGTCGACCGCGCCGCCGCGTACCTCAAGCGCAAGGGAATAGGCACCCTGCCCGGCACGGAGAAGCGCGACGCGTCCGGCTCCCTGAACTTGGTCTACCTCGACGCGGAGATCGGCGGCTTCGCCGTTCACCTGACGAAGAAATGACCGCTTGGAGCTCCGACGCCGAGCGCCCGGCCATGGAGGACGGGCTTCAGTACCACATCCGCTGCCGCGCCGGCGACGTGAGCAGGTTCGTCCTGCTGCCAGGCGACCCGGCCAGGGTTGACGCCATAGCAGCCGGGTGGAGAGAGGCCAGGCTCGTGGCCGACAACAGGGAGTACCGAACCTTCAGCGGCCTCATCGACTCCGACCCGCCCGTGCCAGTGACGTGCTGCTCCACCGGCATAGGGGGAAGCTCGGCAGCCATCGCCCTTGAGGAGCTGGCCGAGCTCGGCGCCGACACCTTCGTGAGGGTCGGGACATGCGGCGCGATAAGCGAGTCCGTAAGGTGCGGGGACGTCGTGATATGCTCCGGCGCCATGAGGCGCGACGGGGTCAGCAGGGACTACGTGGACATCTCCTACCCGGCGCTCGCCCACCGCGACGTCCTGTCGGCCCTCGTCGCGGCGTGCGGGAAGCTGGGGCTGCGCCACCACGTCGGCGTGACCTGCACCACTGCGTCGTTCCACCTGGGGCAGGCAAGGCCGGGCTTTCGGGGCTTTCGGCAGGGCGGCGGCGGCTTCATAGACGACCTGGTCCGCGCCGGAGTGCTCTGCTTCGAGATGGAGACCGCCACGATACTGACTCTGGCGGGGCTTTACGGCCTGCGCGCCGGCGCGATCCTAACGGTCGTAGCCCACCGCTTGGAGAACCGCATGGACTACTCCGGCTCGGACGGCGCCATCGCCGCAGCGAACGAGGCTATCAGGATGCTCGCGGGTTAGCTTTTATACACACACGCTAAGGATAGACCATCTCTTAAGGAGGAGAGGACAATGAGAAAAACGGCCGCCGCTCTCGCGCTCGCCTTTGCTTTGGCTTTTGCCACTGTGCACGCGGCGTTCGGCGCATCGATGAACCCGTTCATGGACGTTCCGAGGGGGCATTGGTCGTACGACGCCGTGAGGCAGCTGGCGTCGCGCTGGCTGCCTTACGGCTACACCTACGAGGCCTTCAAGAACAGCCGGCTCTCCACCCGCTACGAAATGGCGTCGACGGTCGCCCACGCCCTGCCCTACGTCGACATGAACAGCGCAAGCGAGCGCAACATCGACTCGCTGCGCAGGCTGGTCAACGAGTTCAGCGACGAGCTCGAGGACCTCGGGGTGAACGTAGGCAAGCTGGACGGACGGATAGCCCCCGTTGAGAAGCGCGTCGGGAGCTGGCGCTGGGTGTCGCGCCGCAGCCTGATGCGCACGGCTGAGCTCCTTGGCGAGGACTACGCCCCCCCGAAGGGCGAGGACGGGGCGTCGCGCCTTGATTTCAGGCGGTGGCTCGGCTGGCGCAGGCGCTCCGGAACGCGCAGGTTCAGCGCGGAGTTCCCTATTCGGCTCGGCTCCGACCGACTGGCCGACTCAGGAGGACAGCCGGCCCCTGGGGCTCTGTTCGGCTTCAGCGCCTCGTCCCTGACGAACTTCTCCGACCTGTCCGGCACCAGCATATTCCGAGCCTACGCCGGGCCTCCGACCGACGACCCCTTCGCCGAGGCAATTTACATAAACCACGCCTTCAACGAGTCCGACTTCAACGTTTGGGAGCTCTCGTTCATGGCCTCGCTGAGCGCCGGCGACATCATGGGGTTCAGCGCCGGGTTCGACGGGTTCGTCGGCGAGGGGAGCTCAAACTGGCCGTTCGGCATGAACTCCAAGGGCGACTGGCCTGAGGAGTGGGGCGGGCTGAGCAGCGTCTGGACTATATACGGCGGCATGCGGGTAGAGCTCGACCCGTCCACGGCGTTCCGCGGCGTCGTGTACCACCAGACCGTGAACGGCGAGCGTGAGATCGACGACGTCATAATCGACGACACCCGCGCGTTTCGGCTGGTCATCGACCTGAAGCAGGACGTCCTGAAGTTCACCGGCCTGTGGCTGGAGTACGACCGCATGCAGAAGGGCTTTTGGCTGCCCGGATACTACGCCATGTCGGGCGGGAACTTCGGCGTGGACAGCGTGCCCGACAAGTTCTACGACATAACGACCGACATCCTGCCGGAGGACATGAGCCTGTGGCGCGTGATGGCCTCGCGCGAGTGGGACGACAGGTGGAAGACGTTCCTGTTCATGGCCAACGCGACGTTCATGCCAGCTGGGACTGGGAATCCGAAGGGCAGGTTCATCCAGTGGGGCATGGGCGTGGAGTACGCCTTCACGCCGGACATAGTGGCGGGGTTCTCGTACATGCGCCAGGACTACAACATGGCGCTGGAGTCGGTCGAGCTCGACAGTGAAAACCTGTTCCACTCCTGGGCTCAGATGAGCTTCTAGGCCGACGGAAGGGGTGATTATTGTGAGAGTTAGCCGCGTGTTGGTTTTGGCCTTGACGACCGCGCTGTTCACGTATTCCACGGCAGACGCCGCGACATCGGAATATATCGAGACGTTTAACCTGGCCTTGAGGGACGACCAAGGCCAGATTCTCCCAAATCTGTCACCAGGCGACACCGTCTTAATCAGGCCGCGGGAGGTGCTGCAGATCGTCGTTCGGCCGATGACGTGGGGGGAAAGCGACTTGAACGTGGTGGAGGAGAGCTTCCCGATCGACGTCCAAACGCCGAGGAACGCCATAGTGATCTACTCCCCGTCCGACACGACGTTTTACGTCATGTCCAACGGCCTGGTGAGCGGGCCGGCCGTCCTCGCGATCGAGTACACGGCCGTCGGGAGCGATGCCAGCACTGCGACTGCGACTGCGACCTGGAGGTCAGCCGAGTTCCCCATTCGCTTCGCGCCCAACCTGGATAATGACTCGGGGGGATGCGGGGGCGGGTCGGGCTGCGGCGTCGGCCATATGGGCTTCTTCGCCGCGGCCCTCTGCGCTTTGTGGTGCACAATCCGCAGTACTAGGGGGAGCTGACCGCGTCCTATTGCCTTGCGGAACCTCCGCGGGCGTGATAGAATCTCCCGACAAATGAGCGGCGCGTCTTCCTGAGCGGGCGGATTGAGGCGAATAGACAGATGGAGACGACCTCCATTCTCAAGAAGATACTGCACTTCTCCGACATCGGAGTAGCTCTGCTGATGGTGCTCGTGGTCGGCATGATGATCATCCCGCTGCCGACCTGGATGATAGACATCCTCCTCGCCTGCAACATAACGCTCGGCGTGGTGGTTCTGCTCGTCACGTTCTACGTGAAGCGGGCGCTGGATCTGTCTGTGTTTCCGACGCTGCTGCTCATCGTCACCCTGTTCAGAATAGCCCTCAACGTCTCGACGACGCGGCAGATCCTGCTGCAGGGCAACGCCGGCAGCATAATCACGGCGTTCGGGACGTTCGTCGTCGGAGGGAACTACGTCGTCGGGGCGGTCATATTCCTGATCCTCGTGGTCATCCAGCTCGTGGTCATCACGCGGGGCGCCGAGCGAGTCGCGGAGGTCGCGGCGCGGTTCACCCTCGACGCGATGCCCGGCAAGCAGATGGCCATCGACGCCGACCTGAACTCCGGCCTTATAGACGAAAACGGGGCCAAGGAGCGCCGCAGGGACATTCAGCGCGAGGCCGACTTCTACGGGGCCATGGACGGAGCGTCGAAGTTCGTCAAGGGCGACGCCGTGGCGGGGCTGCTGATAACGTTCATCAACATAATAGGGGGCCTGGCCATAGGGGTCTTCCAGCGCGGCATGCCGGTGGGACGGGCTGCGTCGCTCTACAGCCTGCTCACTGTCGGCGACGGGCTGGTGTCGCAGATACCTGCCCTGCTGTTCTCGACTGCCACCGGCATCATAGTCTCGCGCGCAGCCGCCACGTCCGACCTCGGTCAGGACATCGTCGCGGCGTTCACCAAGTACCCGCGTCCCCTCTACATCGGGGCGGGCCTGCTCTTCGCGCTCGCCATCGTGCCGGGGCTTCCGATGATACCGTTCATGACTCTGGGCGCGATGCTCGGCTTCATGGGCTACGCCGTCATGCGCGAGGGAGCGGCGGCCGAGGCCGAGGCCGCAGGCGCAGCGGGGCCGGCGCCGGCGCCGGGGACGGGAAGAACCCCGCCGGGGGCGCCGCGCACGGCAGCCGAGGCCCCAACCCCTGCCACGCCGGAGGACGTCATGCGCCTGCTGACGGTCGAGCCCATGGAGGCCGAGATAGGCTACGCGATAATCCCCCTGGTCGACCCGTCGCAGGGCGGCGACATGCTGGAGCGCATCGGGACTATCCGAAAGCAGCTGGCCATCGAGCTCGGCATAGTCGTGCCTCCGATACGCATACGGGACAACATCCAGATCAAGCCCACCGAGTACATCCTGAGGATAAAGGGAACTGAGGCGGGGCGAGGCGAGCTTCTGCCAGACCACTACCTGGCCATGAACACCGGGGCCGCCGAGGAGGAGATCGTGGGCGTTCCGACGAAGGAGCCAGCGTTCGGCCTGTCGGCCATATGGATCTCGCCGGACCTTCGGGACAAGGCCGAGTCGATGGGCTACACCGTCGTCGACGCCCCGTCCGTGCTGGCGACGCACCTCTCTGAGGTCATAAAGAAGAACGGAGCGGAGCTCCTGAGCCGCCAGGAGGTTCAGAAGCTCACCGACATGGTGAAGGAGAACTCCCCTGCCGTGGTCGAGGAGCTCATGTCCACACTGTCCCTAGGGGAGATTCAGAAGGTGCTGCAGAACCTGATCAGGGAGCAGATACCGATAAGGGACCTCGTGACGATCTTCGAGTCCCTAGCGGACAACGGCAAGACGTCCCGCAACGTGGACTTCCTGACGGAGAGGGCGAGGGAGTCCCTGGCCCGCATAATATCGCTGAAGCTCCAGGGGCCCGACGGCGTGATCACGGTCGCGACCCTCTCGCCGAACTGGGAGCAGAAGATAATGGCGTCCATGGAGGGCGACCTGGCGAGGGGATGGCACCTCAACCTCGACTCCCGCGAGGTGCGCAAGATGATCTCCGCCATAGCCCGCGCCTCCGAGGATATGGTGCTGAAGAACGTCACCCCGGCCCTGCTGGTGCACCCGAACGTCCGGCTCGTCGTTCGACGTCTCATAGAGGGGTCTATTCCAAATATTTTTGTGGTATCCTACAATGAAATAGCTCACGGGATGCAGATCAAAACCGTTGGAATGGTGGAGTGACCATGAGGGTGATCAACCAGATTACTTTCGAGGCTAAGGACGACGCGGAAGCCCTGAGGCTGGCCGGCGAGCGTCTGGGCAAGGACGCGGTGATCCTCTCCACGCGCATAGTGGGCGTAGGCGGCATCATGGGCATGTTCAAAAAGAACGTCCTTCTGGTCACGGCTGGCATCTTAGAGGACGACTACCCCATTAAGTCTAGGGACAAGGAGGACGACTCTGCCACCAAGGAGCGCCTGCTGGCCTTTCAGCGGATGCTGGACATAAAGCAGGCCGCCGAGATGCGCAACAGCACAGGGGAAAGCCCCGGCGACGCGGGCCAGCGCGAGCCAAGCCCCCGCCTTACTTCTACCCCTACTCCTGCTTCTGCCGCTAACGGCGTTCGTCCGGCGAAGGTAATTTACTCCTCCGGCCCTCACAAGGGAGCGAGCCCAGGCCAGGCTGCGCCCGACGTCGTCTCGATCTCCTCCGAGGGCATGGCAGCAGGGACAAGGGCGCTGCCGCCAACCGCCCAGTACAGCACGGAGGCAGCCCAGATAAGGGATGAGGTGGCCGACCTAGCGCGCCGCGTCGACTCCGTGCTGGGCAGGACGTCATTCACTGCGTCAGGGCCTGCCGTCCCTGCGTTCTCCGCTGCCGCTGTCTCAGTTGGCTCCGCCGGCTCCGGCCTTGAGGGAGACGAGATATACAAGGCACTTTTGGCGGAGGACGTCGAGCCGGAGTACGCGAGGGAGCTGGTCAGCGGCTACCGCGCCGTGAGCGCCGCGGTCGGCTCAGCGGACTACAAAAGCGGGTTCGAGGGCTGGCTGGCGCCTCGGATACGCTGCGCCGCGAAGGACGTGACCGGCGCGCTCGGCGGGCGCAAGGTGATGCTGCTAGGCCCTACAGGGGCTGGCAAGACCACGACCGTCGCCAAGCTGGCCGCGATCCAGGCCCTTTGGGAGCACAGGAACGTCCTCCTCCTAACGAGCGATACCTACAGAATAGCGGCCGCCGACCAGCTGAGAACCTATGCTAAGATACTCGGAGTGCCGATCGAGGTGGTCTTCGAGGTCGACGGCCTGCGGAATATTTTGGACAGGCACGGACAAGCGGACTTGATCCTGATGGACACGGCAGGGCACGGACAAAACGACCGCAAGAACGCGAACGACTGGGACGCCCTGTGCCGCGTGTTCAGGCCTGACGCCGTGCATTTGGTGCTGCCCGCGAACATGAAGTACAGGGATATGAGGAGCTTCATCGATCGCATGTCGGGCGCGCCTATATCCCACGTGATTTTCACCAAGCTCGACGAGACGGTGAGCTGCGGCGCTATTTTCAACGCTGCGAAGTCGCTGGATCGTCCTGTGTCCTTCATGACGGCGGGGCAGAACGTGCCGAACGACTTGGAGGTCGCCTCAGGTGCCGCGTTTGCAGCGATGCTGGCGCGGGACGGAAACGTGAGGCCGATCGATCGTCGGAGCCGCGCAGGCAGCGGCGAAGAGGTGACGACATGAGTTCGCCGTTTGATCAGACGCGCAGGCTGCTTTCGGGGCTCGTAGGCGCGAAGGTCACTCTGAGCTCGGACAGGGGCGCCAACGCCGGGAGCTACTCCACCAGGCTCGAGGCGATCGGGGACGACGAGGTGGCAGTTGCGCGCCTCGCCGAGAAGGGCAGGTTCGTCCCAGTTCACGCTGGCATGGACATGACCATGAGGATAGAGGGGTCGGGCTGCTTCTACGAGGCGGCGGTCATGGTGTCGCGCCTGTCGATGGGCGATACAGTGCCGCTCATGTGGGTCAGGTTCGCGAGCGTCCTCGAGAGGATACAGAGGAGGATGTTCGTCCGAGTTCCGTGCTCCGTCGACGCTAGGTGCTTCTACCTGGACTACGACGGCCCGGCTGCGGATGCTCGCACTATTTACCCGGAGCGCGAGTGGTTTCCCATTCACGTGACGGACATGAGCCTCGGCGGCATAGGCGCCAGCATAAACAAGAGCGTCGGGAGCTACTGCATAATCGGCGGCCGCTATCTGCTGCTCCTCTACGTGGGAGAGGCGAGCTTCTTTCTCGTGGGCAAGCTGGTCAAGATGTTTGAGAGAAACGTGAAATCCGTCGAGATGGGCGTGGCGTTCAACAGCGGCATCTCGGCGTTTACTGAGAAACTGATGACGGATTTCATTCGTAAACAGGAGTTTACGAACAGGTAACAGCTCTGTTCCGTTTTCGTTTGTGGAGATTTTATGAGTGAAATCAGGGTATTTATAGCGGATGACTCGGCCGTAATGCGGAAGCTGCTGAGCGACGTTCTGTCGTCGGATCCGCGCGTAGAGGTCGTGGGGACGGCCAGGGACGGTGCAGGCTTGGCGGCGAAGGTCAATGCCGCGGCGCCGCAGGTGGTCGTGTTCGACATGGAGATGCAGGACGGGGCGGCTGCCCTCGAGGAGCTCGTCAGGCTTCGTCCTGCTATGCCCATCACGGTCGTGGCGTTGTGCGACCTGCCCAAGAAGGACGAGGCCGCGGCACTCAAGGCCATGCACCCTGGGGTGTTTGACTTCATGTACAGGTCGAAGTCCGACGGGCTGGCGTCGGCCTTTGGGCGTGAGTTCGCGGCGGAGCTGACCGCGAAGGTGGCCGGCGGGAGCCCAGCGCCTCAGGCGGTTCCTCAGGTGCCGCAGCCTGCGGCGCCACAGGCTGCGAGGACGCAGCGCCGCGAGATAGTGGCGATAGCGGCGTCCACGGGAGGCCCAGCCGCGCTCAAGGAGCTCCTGTCGAAGCTGCCGGCGCGCTTCCCGGTGCCGATAGTCATCACGCAGCACATGTCGAAGGACTTCACGGGGGCCTTCGCCAAGCGCCTCGACGCGGCGTCGGCCCTGAAGGTCATCGAGGGCGAGGAGGGGACTCCGCTCAGGGCTGGGGTGGCGGTGGTGGCGCCGGGCGGCAGCCATATGGTGGTTAGGCGTACCCTGCCGGGCGTGTTTCGCTGCGGGCTTTCCGACGCGCCGCCGGTATTGTCTGTCAAGCCGGCCGCGAATATAATGTTTCACAGCGTGGCCGAGGAGTTCGGCGGTCGCGCGGTTGGCGTCGTCTTGACTGGCATGGGGCGCGACGGGGCAGAAGGCGCCGTGGCGCTTCACGACAAAGGGGCGTATATTATAGCGGAGTCGCAGGAAACCTGCGTGGTCTACGGCATGTCCAAGGCGACGGTCGAGGCCGGAGCCGCGGACGCTTTGCTTCCGCTCTGGAGCATCCCCGACGCCCTCCTGAGGGTGCTGGGAGTCCGTTCCTGACCGGACGCGGATCAATAAAAAAAAATTTGGGGATGGTGTGCCATGAGTGACATGGATATGAATCAGTATCTCGGCGCCTTTTTGGACGAGGCCGGGGACAACCTTCAAAGGTTGGACGACCTCCTGCTAGCGTTGGAAAAAGACACGACGGACATGGACACCATAAACGAGATATTCCGCGCCGCCCACACGCTGAAGGGCATGTCGGCGACGATGGGATTCGAGAAGATGGCCGGTCTGACCCACGCTCTGGAGGACCGTCTGGACGCGGCTCGCAAGGGTACTCATCACCTTGACGATTCCGACATGAACCTTATGTTCAACTCCCTCGACACGATGCAGGCGATGGTCGACGCAATACGCGCGGGCGGCGACGAGTCGCACATCGACGTGTCGGGGCTCATCTCCGCGCTGCGCAACGTGGTCGCGGCTGCGCCGGCTGCTTCGGCTGCTGCCGCTGCTCCGGCCTCGGTGGCCGAGCTGTCCAGGGACACCGTGGCGTGGGCGGCGGCCACAAGAGAGATCGGCATGACGCCTTACGAGATCACCGTGAAGCTCAGCGACGCCTGCCTGCTGAAGGCCGCCCGAGCCTACATGGTGGTGAACAGGCTCGAGGAGCTCGGCGAGGTCGCCAAGACAGACCCTTCCGTGGAGGACCTCGAAAACGAGCGGTTCGACCTCGACTTCCTGGTCTATATGAGCACGGACAAGGCGGCGGACGAGGTCAGGGACACTATCCTCAAGATAACCGACGTGGCGTCGATAACAGTGGCGGAGATCAAGGCGCCGGAGCCAGCGGTGCAGGCCGTTCAGGCGGAGCCTGAGGCGGCGCCGGTGCAGCAGCAGCCAAAGCAGCCAGCGGCAGTGGCCCCGGCCGGTGGCGCTGTGACAAAGACGGAGTCGGCAAAGAAGGTCAGCCAGACGGTTCGCGTCGACATAGGGCGTCTGGACAAGCTGATGAGCCTGGTCGGCGAGCTCGTGATAGGGCGGGCGCGCGTGGAGCGGCTTGTGCAGGAGGCTAGGCTGAGGAACTTCGACGAGCCTCTGTCCCAGCTGGGGCGCATATCGGGCGACATTCAGGAGCTCGTGTCCAAGCTGCGCATGGTGCCGGTGTCCTTCACGTTCGACCGCTTTCCTAGGCTCATACGCGACATGTCGAAGAACCTCGGCAAGGACGTGGAGCTCGTTCTGGAGGGGCAGGAAACGGAGCTCGACCGCACGGTCATAGACGAGATAGGCGACCCGATGGTGCACCTGATCCGCAACTCCCTGGACCACGGCATCGAGACGCCTGAGGTGCGCCGCGCCGCTGGCAAGCCAGAGAAGGGCGTGCTCAAGATATCCGCCTACCAGGAGGGCAGCGGCGTCATCATCGAGGTGTCGGACGACGGCAAGGGCATAGACCCGGACAAGGTCAAGAAGAAGGCCGTGGAGCGCGGCATCATCTCAGACGAGGAGGCGGCGTCGATGTCCGACGAGGAGGCCATCCAGATAGTTATGCTGCCTGGCTTCAGCCTTGCCGACAAGATAACCGACATCTCCGGGCGAGGCGTGGGCATGGACGCCGTGAAGACCAAGGTGGAGGGCCTCGGCGGGCAGCTTGACATAGTGTCCAAGGTCGGCCAGGGGACCAGCATATACGTCAGGCTTCCCTTGACCTTGGCGATAGTGCTTTCGCTTCTGATAAAGGTCGGCGACGAGACCTACGCCATATCGCTCGAGAACGTCGAGGAGACCATACTGGTCAAGCGGGAGAACATCAAGACCGTCCACGGCGCGCCGGCGACGCTGCTGCGCGGCGAGGTGCTCTCCCTGAGCGACCTCGGCGACGTGCTCGGCACAGTCGTTGAGGAGTCCAAACGGGAGGAGTACCCGGTCGTGGTGGTCAAGATAGGCAAGAGCAGGATCGGCTTCATAGTGGACGAGCTGATAGGCCAGCAGGAGATCGTCATCAAGTCCCTTGGGCGCTTCCTCTCCAAGATCAAGGGCATAGCGGGCGCCACGATACTGGGGGACGGCAACGTCGCCCTGATACTCGACGTGGCCTCTCTGTACTCCATGAAATGACCTGCCATGCTTGACCTTGGCTCGTTTAACACTCTGCAGCTCGACGCCATACGAGAGGTGGGCAACATAGGGACGGGCTGCGCGGCCACAGCCCTTTCCGACATGCTGTCGTGCACGATTCGCATGGCCGTCCCCGAGGTCGCGCTGGTCTCCGTGTACTCGCTCTCGGAGTACTACGGCAACCCGGACGCGATCGTCGCGGCGGTTTTTATGCGCTCGTCAGGCGAGTTTGGGTGCAGCGTGATCTTTATACAAAAAGAGGAGGACGCGGCGCTTCTGGTGGACCTGCTCCTCAGGCAGCAGTTTGGGGGGGCGATCCCCAGTTCGATGCCCGAGGAGGTCTACGACAGCGCCATATCTGAGGTGGGGAACATCATGATCAGCTCCTTCCTCAACGCGGTCAACATGATGATAGGCACTCATAAGCACGAGAACTCGGTTCCGGGCGTTGCGCGCGACATGCTGGCGTCCATCCTCGACGTGGTGGCGTCGATGTTCGGCCAAATGGGGGAGATGGCGCTGATAATAGACGCGGAGCTCCGCGTGGACAACGTCAAGGGAGGCGCGAAAGGCGGGGGCATATCCAGCAACATAATCATGCTGCCCGACCCGGACGCGCTGGAGCTGCTCCTTGGAAAGTTGAAGGTGCTTTAATGAGCGGCGGCGCTGGTGGGGGTGGAACCGTGTATCACGTGGGCATGGCGGACCTCGTGGTGGCCAACGCGCCGGCCACGCTCATAACCCTTGGGCTCGGTTCGTGCATAGGGCTGGTCATTTACGACACCGTCGCCAAGGTCGCGGGGATGGCCCACATCATGCTGCCGGAGAGCCGCGGGGCGAAGGTCGAGAAGCTCGGGAAGTTCGCCGACACCGCTGTGCCGGCCCTGGTGAGCGAGATGCTGCAGAAGGGCGCGGAGAAGCTCCGCATGAAGGCGAAGCTGGCCGGCGGCGCCCAGATGTTTGCGATGCCCGGCACCGGGGCCGGAAGCGACTTTTTGGCGGTCGGCGCCCGCAACGTGAAGGAGACCACGCGGATGCTATCGCACTTCGGCATAGCACTGCTGGCCTCGGACACGGGCGGCAACAAGGGCAGGACGGTGGAGTTCTGCACTAACACATGGATGCTGACCATCAAGACGCTCGGCAGAGGCACGAGCGAGATATAGACGGTGCGGGATAATGACGGACTCTGACGAGGGACGGGCTCTGGACGCCGCGCTTTGGCGCGAGTACTCCGACAACCCGTGCGCGGAGGCCAAGGAGAAGATCATCGGCAGATATCTGCCCCTCGTCAAGTACGTGCTGGGGAGGATGCCAGTCTCGGCCCCGTCCGGCCTCGACTACGAGGACTTGCTGAGCTTCGGGGTGTTCGGCCTGATTGACGCCGTGGAGCGGTTTGACATGTCGAAGGGCTTCTCGTTCCAGACCTTCGCCGTCCCGCGCATAAGGGGCGCCATCCTGGACGAGCTGCGCAAATACGACTGGGTCTCCAGAACCGGACGTGAGAAGCTGCAAAGGCTGAACAAAGCCATAGAGAAGGTGCTCCGCGACAAGGGCAGCATAACGGACGACGACGTCATGCGAGAGATGGGCGTCGACGACAAGACGTACAGAGAGGCGCTGGACCTGGTCAGCAGGAACTGCGTCATATCGCTCGACGAGGTCGTGGCGCTAGGCGACGGCGACGTCGCACTGGACGGCGTGATAGCCGACGAATCCGACGGCACCGTAACGGCCCTGGAGCTTCAGGACGAGATCGCGTCCATAGCGGACGCCCTTTCCCGACTGCCCGAACGGGAGAGGCAGGTCATTTCTTTCTACTACTACGAAGGACTCACACTGAAAGAGATTGGGCGGATATTGGATGTCACCGAATCGCGGGTTTCCCAGATTCACGGGAAAGCCATAGCCGCTCTCAAAGCCTTGATAGCGACGTGAAAGGAGATGTGACCATGCCTGAGGAAGCGTTAAAAACAGCCGACAGCGCCGCAAGCGCCCAGCAGGAAAGTGAAAGTTGGCAGGTAAGCGGACAGCAGTCTGATGAACAGACGCAGTCTGACCAGCAGCCGACGCAGCCGCTGAAGCTCAGCGCCGATTCTAGCGGGGTGTACCTGACACTGCAGGCCGCGGAGATCACGCTGCCTGCGGTTGCGCGCTTTCTGTTCGCCAACGGCGTCCGCAAGTACAACGAGAAAGCGGTCGAGGAGATCGTAAGAAACAGGATCCACACGCCGCAGCGGATAGCGGAGCGCAACGCCGCCAACGAAAAGGACGCGGTCATATCGACCCAGCTTGCCAAGGACAACCTCTCCGTCACGCTGGCCATTGACCCGCCGTTTTTCGAGAAGCCATGGCCGACCAAGAAGGACATCAAGGCGGCTCTGGACTTCAAGAACGTCGTCTTCGGCATAGACGAGGACGCCATCGACGAGGTGCTCAAGCTGAAGCTGGCGGGGGACTCCGTGGTCGTGGCCAGGGGACTGCCGCCCGTGAACGGCGAGCACGCCAAAATCGAGCTTCTCGTCGACCCCGACAAGCCACCCGAGGTAGACGAGGAGGCGGACGTCGTCGACCACAGGTCGAGGAGCTCCTTCGTGCTCGTGTCCAAAGGCGACAAGGTGGCGGTGAAAACCCCAGCCACGCCAGGCACCAGCGGCAAGTCCATCATAGGCGTGGAGATACCACCGGTGCCGGGCAAGGACGTGCCCTTCCCGATAGGCAGCGGGCTGGAGCTCTCGGAGGACGGGCTCACCCTCATCGCCTCCATCGACGGGCGCCTCTCCAAGAAGGACAACAAGCTGGTCGTGCTGCCAGAGCTTGATGTGCACGGAGACGTCGACTTCGGCGTCGGCAACATCGACTTCCAAGGCACAGTCAAGATAAGGGGCTCGGTGCGCGAGGGCTTCGTGGTCATCGCCAGCGGGGACGTGGAGATATACGAGGTGGTCGAGGGAGCCAGAGTCGAGAGCAAGGGGAACATCATAGTCAGAGGCGGCGTGCGCGGGACAGGTAAGGCGCTCATCACCGCCAACGGCTCGATAAAAATGGGCTTTGTCGATCAGGCATCCATCCGAAGCCGCGGCAGCATCAGCGTCAAGAACGCAATACTGCACAGCGACGTCATGGCGGAGGAAAACGTCGTCGTGTCCGGCGGCCAAAGGTCTCAGATCGCTGGCGGCAAGATTCAGGCCGGAAGGGCAGTGATGTGCCAAACCCTCGGAAGCGAGATGGGCACGAAGACCGAGGTCGTGGTCGGACTGCCACCGGAACAGGCCGAGCGCCGCAAGGAGCTTCAGAACCTGATAGCCGAGAACAGGGCGGAGCTGGTCAAGGCCGACTCCAACATCGAGTACCTGAAGAAGCTGGACGAGGCCGGCAAGCTCGACGACGACAAGCGCATCCTGATGGCCAAGCTGACTCAGGCGAAGTTCAAGATACAGGCGGCGATGGGACCCATGAAGGCCGAGCTGAACGACATCGACGACCGCCTGGACCTGGCGAAGGCAAGCGGAGTGGTGAAGGTCAAGGGCGTATGCTACCCCGGCGTCAGCATCAACATCCGAGGCGTGAACTACGTGGTGCGCGAGCCGTTCAAGTACGCCGCTTTCGTCTTCGAGGACGGAGACGTCAAGGTGAGGTCTTACGACTTTTAAGGAGGAAACGTCATGCTTCAGCCTGTGAATCTTCAGCTTTCGCACTTAAGCGTTGAGCACACAGCACAGACCTCGAGGGACGCGCTGGCCGCCGCGCAGCAGACGGGGCAGGGCCAGACCATCGCGGAGGAGAGCATCCGCCGCGCCCAGCGCGTGGAGGCCGGATTAGCCGCAGCGGCGGCAAACAAGATCAAGCGCCGCGAGGAAGGCGAGGAAAAAGGCGAGGAAAAACAGCGCCGGAACAGCAAGGAAGGGCAGAAGCACCCCCTGGCCGGCGGAGGCGATCAAACCGAGGCGCCTAAGCTGCCTCAGGCTGGCGGCGTCGAGTTCTACGCCTAGGGGTGAGAGTAGTAAGGCGCAGGGGCGCGGAGTAAGGGGGGATATTTTTGGCGGCGTCAAACAGTTTGGGCTATATAGTCGTCGAGGGCGCGGAGGGGCTTTTTCGCGGGGCTTCGCTGGTGGTGGACTTCCGCGGCATTCCGCTGGACTTTCGGTACACCGACCCGATCAGGCCGACGCGGCTGGAGAAAATCCTCTACGGCAGCGCTATGGAGGTCTACCTGCGCGAGGAGCTCGTGCTCGACAGCCTTGTGCGCGCGGTGGAGGTCAAGCCGCCCGTTTGGATATGCCGCGACTCCGACCTGGTCGCGCCGCTGAAGAACCTGTCCAGAGGGAAGGTGCTGTGCCTGTCCATGACGAACCGAGCCCCGATGGACGCGGTCGGCAGCGTCGAGAGCACAGGCGAAAGCGGCGTGGTGTACGCCGTCCAGGTCGACGCCGTGAGCGCCCCGCTCCGAGCCGAGTTCGCCCCGAACACGCGTGAGGACGAGGTGCGCCAAACAGCGGCCACACTCGTGGATGCCGCCAAGACGATGGAGCTGGTAGAGCCCTTCGGAAGAATGCAAAAAGCCCTGGCGTCAATAGGAGAGGAGTAATAAGTAATAAGTAATAGGCGCTGTTTTATTACTCTCCTTTCCTTACTGCACTGCCTTAATTACGTTTTAAGCACGGACGTCAGCGCGGCTATCTTGTCGACGGCGCCCGGGAAGTCTCCGGCGGCAACCAGCGACGACACACCGTTTACGACCCTCCGAAGCAGCGGGTTGCTCTCGGCCATGTCCCTCACGTCGGACAAAGCCGCCTCCGCCTCCTCCTTGTTGGAGAAAAGACACGCGCCCTCCAGAAACTCAAGGCGCTCGATCAGCGGCTCGTAGTCCTCCTCCCTCGCAGAATCGCCCCTGCTGCCCCTCCGTGCTTCCCCCGTCCCCGTCGCGGCGGGCCCGCTCATCGAAACGCCCTCGACCCTAACGCTCTCACCCCGCGAAACGCCCTCGCCCCTTGACGCTGCTCCGCCTCTTTGGGGGGCGTCTAGACGCACGATGGGGGTGGCAACGCCGCGGCCTATCATCGCGTAGACCCGCTCCCTCAGAGTGGCGGGCGCGAAGGGCTTCACGACGAAGTTCGTCACGCCAAGCTTGGCCACGTTCGCTATCAGAGCCGGCGTCGCCATGGCGGTCACGATTATCACAGGCGCGCTGTAGGCCGCGTAGGACGTCCTCATGGACTCCAGAAAGTCGAAGCCGTTTTTGCCAGGCATCTCTATATCCAGCAGGATCAGGTCGAACCTGACCTGAGTGAGCATGAACAGGCCCTTTTGCACCGAGTTGCTGAGGCGGACGTCGAACTCGTCCCCGAGGATCATGTTGATGCGCGTGAGGTTCGTGGCCTCGTCGTCCACGGCGAGAATGACCTTTCTTACGTATTCAATGTTTTCGTCCGACATGCTCTAACCTCCTCCCGCTCGTATAATATCACGTCACATAGCGAGATCGGAAATTAATCCGTCCGCTTTTTCGGCTGCCGCGTCGTACTCGTAGGCCTCGGCCAGCTCGGCCAGCTCCAAGAGGCGGGCGTGAACCGCTGCGTCCTTCACCCCGCCAGCCTGCCTCCTGAGGCGCGCAGCCCACGCGTTGGCCTCGTTCCCCTTGCACAGGGCGCAGGCGTCCCTCAGGGCGTTCAGCACCCGCGCCAAGGTGTTGGAGTTTTGCTCCTGCTCCTGCTCCTGCTCCTGCTCTTTTACTGTTCCTATTGCCGTGGCGCTGAGCAGGGTTTTGAAGTTCTTCACGGCCTCGACGAAGGGCGGGGTGTCCGACAAGAGGCCGGCGGCGTGCTTGGCCATCGCCTCCAGCTTGGACGCCGAGCTGGCGAGGGCTTCTGCCCCTATGTTTGCAAACACGCCCTTCATCGCGTGCACCTTCACGGCGTACTCGGCTATGTCGCCGTCCGCAAGACTTTGCTCCAGCTTCTCCAGCTTGGAGAGGTCGGCGTCGACTTTTCCGTACATCTGCCTGAGGACAGCCACGTATATCGCCGCGTCGCCGCCGGAGTACTCCATGCCGAGGTCGACGTCAAGGCCCGGCACGCCGCGAAGGCTGGAGAGCAGGTTCGCGGTCGCATCGTCCTTAACTGCGCCACCTTTCCCTGGCGCATTTCGCCGCGTCGTGTACTTTGCCGGCGGGAGCCACTTCGCCAGCAGCTCGTTCAGCCGGACGTCGTCGATTGGCTTGGCAAGGAAGCCGTCCAGACCGGACCTCAGGAAGAAGTCCTCCATGCCGGCGACGGCGTTGGCCGAGAGCGCTATTATCGGCGTCCTGTCGCCGGAAGCCCTTATGCGCCGCGCGGCCTCGATGCCGTCCATGTCGGGCATCATGTGGTCCATAAAGACGAGGTCGTACTTCTTCGCGGCCATCATCGCTATGGCCTCGGCGCCGCTCGACGCCGTGTCGGGAGTCACGCCGTGCCTGCCGAGGCAGCCCTGCGCGACCGTGAGGTTCTCGGCGCTGTCGTCGACGACGAGGACGTTCGCGTCCGCGCTCGCGACCACCTCCCCGACGCTGGCCGGCGCGTCCCCCTCGGCCAAGGGCAGCACGATCGTGAAGACCGAGCCGACGCCGTACTCGCTCTCCACCAGTATCTCCCCGCCCATCATGTCGACCAGCCGGCGCGATATGGCGAGGCCAAGCCCAGTGCCCACTATGCCCTTGTTCATCTCGCGGTCGAACTGCTGAAACGGACGGAACAGCAGCGGCATGTCGCTCGGCCTTATGCCGACCCCCGTGTCCGAGACCGTCACGCCGAAGCCAGCCCCGCCACGGCACCCCCTGAGCCCGACGTTCACGGACACGAGGCCGTCCCTCGTGTACTTCACGGCGTTGCTGATCACGTTGGTCAGAACCTGCCGGACGCGGAGCTCGTCGCCGAAGAGCATCCTGGGCAGCGCCGCGTCGACGGAGTGCACGAACTTCAGCCCCTTCGACGTGGCCAAGAACCCGCTCTGCGAGCACACGCTCTCAAACAGGTCCCTGAAGTCGTAGCTCGCGCTGACTATCTCGATCCTGTCCATGTCTATTTTGGAGAAGTCAAGGATGTCGTTTATCATCTGCAGGAGGGATTTGCCCATGCGGCGGATGTCGCGGAGGTAGCCCTTCTGCGTCGCGTCGAGGTTGTCGGCGCTGGCGAGAATATCGCTCATGCCGATGATGACGTTCATAGGGGTGCGAATCTCGTGGCTCATGGTCGCAAGGAAAACGCCCTTGGCGCGGACGGCGCGCTCGGCCTCGGCGCTACGCTCGCGAAGCGCGCTCACGAGGGCGTTTATCCTGTCGAACATGAAGTTGTACTGCCGCGCCAGGCTGCCGAGCTCGTCGTGCGACAGTATCCTCACCCTCGCCGAGTTCTCCAGCCTGCCGTCGCTGACTAGGCCGGAGACTCGGAGGAGCTCGTCGATCGACCTCTTGATGCCGCGCGATATGTACCGAGCCGCGCAAAGAGAGAGCAGGCATCCGGCGCAGACGAGGGCGGCCACGACCTTCACCTCCCCTGCACCGAAGACGGCGTACAGGCCGAGGCAGACGTTCAGCACCCCAACAGCCGCGAAACTCAAAGCCAGCTTCATCCTCACGCTCAGCCGGTTTAGGTTCAGGTTCGGGAAATCCATCAACCCATCTCCATATTATTATTACGAATTTTTCACGTATCTTTTCACACTGGGAACGCGAGCAGAGTGCCGTTTGAGCATTCTGTGACGTCCGCCTCGATTATATCCGAAACCCTCGCTTTAGAGACGCCGGAAGTGTTAGCCAGCCTCACGGAGACGAAATGCCGCGAGTAGCCGCGGAGAGGGTCTTTTTCGGCCAGCACGGATACGCGGCGTCCCACGAACGCCCCGGCGTAGCGGTTCAGCAGGCGCGCGCCCAGGGCCAGGGCCTCGGCGGCGCGCTCGGCGGCGACGGAGCGTGGCACCGGGTCCCCCACTACTGTGGCGCCGGGCCTGGGCGAGTAGGGGAAGACGTGGACTCGGCCAAGCGCGGCGCGCTCCATCACGGAGAGGGTGCGTCGAAACGCCGCCTCGTCCTCGCCGGGGAACGCGACCAAGACGTCGGTGCTCACGTGCAGGTCGTCCCCGAGGCGCTCCCTTGCGCGGTCGCACAGCCGAAGGAAGCCGTCCGCCGTGTAGCCGCGCCTCATGCGCGCCAGCACGCCGTCGTCGCCGCTCTGCATGGGCAGGTGCAGGTGCGGGCAGAAGACCGCGGACGAGGCCAGGGCGTCGAGGAGGCGGTCGTCAAGCGCGAAGGGCTCCAGCGAGCCCAGCCTGAGCCTGGCGAGGCCAGGGACCTCCGAGACGCGCAGTATCAGCTCGGCCAGAGAGTCGTGAGCCCCGAGGTTCACTCCGGTCAAGACCACCTCGCGGCCCTGCGTCCGACCCGTGACGGGCTCCAGACCCGTGACGGGCTCCACCACGCGCCGCACCTCCGCCACGACGTCGTCAATCGGGCGGCTCGCAGGTGAGCCGCGGAGGAGCGGTATCGCGCAGTACGAGCAGAACCTGCCGCAGCCCTCCTGAACCTTGATGAACACGCGCGTGTGTCTGGCCGTGGAGGCGGAGAAGATGCCAAGGCAATCCCATTCGGGAGCAGCTGTCTCATTTCTGAGGTCATCGAAGGTCTTCCCGCCTCCGTCCAGGGCGCGGGCTAGCGCGGCGGCGTTGGTGACTAGGGCGCTTTTGTTTCGGCTTCCGGCGAGAAGGTTTATCGAGAGGCGCTTTGCCTCGTCGGCGGAGAGCCCCTGAGCCCAGCAGCCGCACACGGCGACGACGCCGGACTCCCCCACGGCGCGGCGCGCGCGCCTCACGGCCTGACGGCATTTTTTGTCCGCCGTCGACGTGACGGAGCAGCTTACGACGACCGCCACCGCGCATTTGCCATCCTCTGGGGGCGAGCTTGACACCTCCGCACCCATCGCAGTCAGGGCCTCGGACAAGGCCTCGCCGTCGTAGATGTTCGACCGGCAGCCCAGAACGTGGAGCCATATCCTCAGGCCGCTCAAGATTTGTCGAATTTTACCGCACACCCCCACCAGACGTCGAGCGTAAGCTCAGCGACAACGCTGCCGCCGACGGCGTTTACTGCCGCCAAAAATATTTCGCGCTCCTCGGTCGTCATGCCGGAAAATATCGCCGTGCCGGGTGGTAAAAATTTGGCCAGCGCGTGCGGGACGCTCGGCAGCAGGGCGAGGTTGGGCGCTAGGAGGATGTTCGCGGTAAGCAGGTCGAACTCGCCGTCGTCGGCGTCGTCAAGCAGGCTGCCTAGTCGTATGTCGAGCGCGCCGTCGGCTATGTTGTTGATTGCTGCGTTGCTTTTGGCCTCGGCCACGGCGACGGGGTCGACGTCGCGCGCCGCGCCGTGCGATGCCCCCAGTTTGAGCGCCGCTATGACCAGTATTCCCGATCCGGTGCCGACGTCCATCACGCGGTCGCCCGGCCTCACGAAGCGCTCGAGGAGCGTCAGGGCGATTTGGGTGCTCTCGTGGCGTCCGGTGCCGAAGGCCGCGCCGGGGTTTATGCGCAGGGTGACGCGGCCGTCACTGGCGTAATCCTCCTCCTCGTGCCACGGGGCGGTCACGGTGAGTCTGGTTCCGACGTTCAGCGGGGGGAAGGCGTCTATGTGCGCCGTGTGCCAGTTGCGGTTCTCGACCTTGCAGCGCGACACGACGCGGGCGCCAAGGGCGGCGGCGTTGAGCTCCGCTGTTTTCGCGTCGATGTCCGTGCTGCCGCAGACGGTCTGCTCCCAGAGGTAGTAGACGCGCGCACGCGTCCTGCCGCCCGCCTGCTCCAACTCTAGCACCTCGGCGCCGATGCCGCCGGATATGTCGGCGAGGCTCAGCAGGGCGTCCTGGCTGTCGGCTTCTATCTCCACGCACCACCAAAATGGGGCGGTTGTCTCTGAGTCGTCCATGTCAGTGTCATACCTCCTGTCTATTCTTTATATACGGCTCTATGGCGTTCCAGGCGCGCCTGCTGGCTCCGCCGACCGACGTGAAGAACTTCTCGCAGGCGAGGGAGGAGCGCTCGCGCCTGGTTTCCAATGCTGCGAGCCATGCTGATGCCAGTTCGTCAGAGTTTCGCACGACCGTCGCTGCGCCCATCGCGTCCATGCGCGCCGCGTCGGGGAAGTCCTCCATGTGAGGCCCGTGGGACACCGGTATGCCGAACGCGGCCGGCTCCATGGGGTTTTGTCCTCCCTTTGGCACGAGGCTTCCCCCGACGAAGGCCGCGTCCGCGGTGGAGTAAAGCTCGAACAGCACGCCCACGCGGTCGATGACCTCGACATTAGAGTCAGGGGGGACGAGTGCCCGCACGCGTGGGGCTCGCTCGGGGTGGCGCGGCGCTATGATGAGGCGAGCCGACGGGTGCTTTTCCCTGACCTTGGCGAACGCCGCGAGCACCACAATGTCCTCGCCCTCCGCCGTGCTCCCAGCGACGAACGTGGGGACATGATGCTCATGCTCTGTCGTCTGGAGGGCGTTTTTTCGGGCGATTATGGCGTCGATTTTGCTGTCGCCAGTCACGGTTATTTTGTGCTCCGGCACGCCGATGCTTATAAATCGCTCTTTGTCGGAGTCGAAGCGGACGAAGAGCCTCTCGAAGCAGCTGAGCACGCCGCGCCAGAAGTTTTTCCCCAGCCCGCAGGGCCAGCGCAGGCGGGCGGCGCTTTTTGCCGAGAGCCGTCCGTTGACGAGGAAGGCCGGGATGCCGCGCTTAGACAGCTCGGCGAGAGTGACGGGCCACAGCTCGGTCTCCATGGCGACGTAGGCCGCCGGCCTGAGCGTGTCCAGAGCGCGCGTGACGAAGCGCGGCGCGTCCCAAGTGTTGTATATCATGCGGGTCTCGCGCGGGATCAGCCCGTCGTCGCGGAGCTTCTCGGCCATCGCGCGCCCCGTGGCCGTGACGGTCGAGAGCAGGAGCGGGCAGGCCCCGCCGGCGCTGGCGCGGGCAAGGCAAAGAAGCGGCGCCGCGGACTGAACCTCCCCGACGGAGACGGCGTGAACCCACAGCGCCCCGCGCGGGACGTCGGCGCCGTAGATGCCCATCCGCTGGTCGAAATCGGCGCTGGGGACAGTTGTCCCCGAGGGGACGGTTGTCCCCGAGGGGTACTTTCGTTTAAGCCACCTCAGGCCCCCGAACCGGAAAAAGGCGGAGATGCCGAGTCGGTAGATGTTCATGTTCGCGGCTGCGTCATGTCCTTCACGCTCAGCCGGCCCAGGTACAGCGCGAACGCAATCACCGCGAGCGCCTTTTCCCATGCCCCGCCCGTCAAGCCCAGGCTCTTCAGCAACTCCTGAATCCACTCCACCAGAGGCGCAAAAGTCCCCACCTAAATCACCCCCTAGGAGCCACTATACCACACGCCCCCCGGCCCCGTCAAGGGGTCTCAGACCCCAAGGGCTTTTGCTCGCCTTAGACCCCTCAGCGAGACCGCTGCGCTCGCCTGCGACCCTCCGTAAGGGGGGGGGCGCGTAAATACGTACATCAAATCCCCGCGAAGCCGCACCGCCACTGGGCTCACGTGATGTACG
>JAISUL010000062.1 GCA_031272145.1 Synergistaceae bacterium | reverse complement strand
AGCTTTGACATGGCCTCGAGGCCCCTCATGCGGTCGCGCGAGACCACGACCGGCACGCCCGGCAGACGCGACGAGAGCAGCAGGGGCTCGTCCCCGGCGGCGCGGCGGAGCTCCTCGTCGGTGAGGCCGCCGCTCCTCCCGTCAACTATGATGAGGGCGCCGCGTGAGTCCCCACCGTAGCCGCGGCTGACTATGCCGACCGGCACGCCCATCTTCGCCATCAGGCGGCACAGCATCTCGACGAACGGGGTCTTGTTCGTGCCGCCGTAAGTCAGGTTGCCGACGCTGATGACCGGCATGGGCGGCTCCCACGCGCGCCTCATCCCGTGCCTCTGAAGGAAGTCCACGGCGCGTATCCAAAGCCCAGCCACCCAGGACGCCGGGATCAAGGCCGACCACGGCGAGAATCGGCTCTCGCCGCGAACGAAGCTCATATAGCTCTGCCACATAGCGAGAGCGACGGGTCGGGAACCAGCGGGGGAAGCTCCAGCCCGCGCACGGCCCTTTCGTACCCGGCCAGCGCGACCATGGCCGCGTTGTCGGTGCAGCGGGACGGCGCGGGCAGCACGACGCGCGGCGCGGCGGAGGCGATCGCAGAGCGCAGCGCCGAGTTCGCCGCGACGCCGCCGGAGACGCAGACCGTCGTTATGCCAGTCTGCCGGACGGCGAGCTCGGTCTTGGAGACGAGCGCGTCCGTGACGGCCCGCTGGAACGACGCGCAAAGGTCGGCAAGCGGAAGGTCGCCATGCATGCCGGAGACCTGCTGGAGCAGGGCAGTCTTGAGGCCGCTGAAGCTGAACTCGACCGCGCGGGTGTTCTTGAACGGAACGGGGAAGTCGAACGCGCGCGGGTCGCCTGCCCTCGCAAGCCTGTCTATCTCAGGCCCGCCAGGGTAGGGCAGCCCCATTATCCGCGCCGCCTTGTCGTATGCCTCGCCGGCCGCGTCGTCGCGCGTCGCGCCGAGCAGGGAGTAGCGCCCGACATCGTCCACGCGGATTATCTCTGTGTGTCCGCCCGAAACGACGAGCGAGAGGAAGGGCGGCGCGACGTCTGAGTCGAGCAGCGGCGCCATGATGTGCCCCTCAATGTGGTTGACCCCGACGGCGGGCACGCGCCACGCTAGGGACAGGGCGCGGGCCGTCTCCACCCCAACGAGCAGGGAGCCCATCAGGCCAGGCCCGCGCGTGACGGCGATGAGGCCGAGCTGTCGGCGGCCTAGGCCGCGCCCGGAGGCCTCGGCAAGAGAGAGTACTCTATCTATAATAGGAAGGATGTTTTCCTGATGAGCGCGCGCGGCGAACTCCGGCACGACGCCGCCGAAGGACGCGTGGCTCTGTCCCGATATGGCCTCCGAGAGCACGGTTCGCCCAGAAAGCACCGCGGCCGCCGTGTCGTCGCAGCTGGTCTCGATGCCGAGCGTGAGAGTAGGAAAACAGCCCATATGACACCTCCGGGGGGCAAAAAGAGGCGGCCCTTGCGAAAAAAAGGCGGCCCTCGCGAGCCGCCTATCCTGTCTGCTAGACTTAAGAAAAATCCCTGACTGCTACAGAACTCCGCTCACGCCGTTGTCGCGGAGGATGGCGTCGCAGCTCCCGACGTGATACATCGAATGGCCGGTCATCAGCGCGATCACGGTCGCGTTGGTCATCGGCTGCTTCCATCGAAAGGAGAGGCCCTCGTGCTCCTTGAGGAGCGAGGCGTCGTCCACCGTGGCGAACCACGCGTCGGCGGCGGCCTTCTGCTTCGCGGCGTATGCGCGGAGCTCGTCCTTCGTGGCGGTCTTGTTGGGCGCGGCCTTGAAGCCCGCGACGTCGGCACCCCACGGCCCAGGCGCGGGCGCAGCGTCCTTGGGCGAGATGAAGAAGTCAATCGTGGCGAAGCAGTGGTAAAGCTGCTGCCAGAAGACGAACCCACCCGCCTTCTTGCCCCAAACCGAGTCGGGACACAGGTCTATTTCCTTCAGCAGGAAGCCCCAGTTGCCGTCGAAGCTCCCCTTCAGCGCGTCGGTGACCGCTCTCATGGTCATGTACTCCTTTTTTGCTCCAGATACTCTAAAAATGGGCCCACCTGGACTCGAACCAGGAACCTGCCGGTTATGAGCCGGTGACTCTAACCACTTGAGCTATGGGCCCGCACAACGCCATGTATTATACGCCCTGTTCGACGCGAATGCAACCCACCGGGCAGCTATCTTTCGCGTCTTTCACGCGAGGGTCATCGGATTCCTCGCGCAGGAGTTTCGCGACTCCGGCCGCGGTATCCGCGCCGAAGACGTCAGGGCAAACCTGGGAACAAAGGCCGCACCCGATGCACTCGTCCCGATTAAGGGAAATCCTCATCTCCACACCTCCACGCTGTGGCATAACCGTGATTCTAACCGCGCTCGCCGGAAAAGTCAATGGGGGTTGGGGAAGAAAACACCCTTCGGCTACAGAAAAGATTCGGAAACACCCCGTGGTATTTTCCCTAGCCTTCCTCGCCCCCCTAGCCTTCCTCGCCCCCCTCGCCCCCCTCGCCCTCATCGTCGTCGCCCATGTTGACAAAGCACGCCCGGCGTGCTATAGTCCCGGACGTAACGCGCTCCAAAATTTTTAGCTAGGGAAGGTGTACCAAATGAGAGAGAGAGAGAGAGAGAGAGAGAGAGAGAGAGAGAGCTTTCTCCTGTTCAGGTGGCGCTCGGCGTCTATGACCCGTCCGGGATGTACTCCCGGTGGGCCGGCGTCACGGTAACCTCGATCTTCGCGAACACGAAAAGCCGCGTCAACGTCACAATCCTCCACGACGCCACCCTCACGGACGACAACCGCCGCCGCTTCGAGCGCACCGCCGAGCGCTTCGGCCAGAGCGTAGATTTCCTAGACGTGTCGCAGCACGTCGACCGCCTAGCCCCCGACGTGGCGAAGGTCTCCCACGGCTACACGAGGGGAACACTTTTTCGCCTGCTCATCCCTGAAGTTATGAACGTCCCCAAAGTCATCTACCTGGATTGCGACATAGTCGTGAACACGGACATAGCCGACATGTGGAGCATTCCGTTCGACAGGGCCTGCGCGGTCGCGAGCATCCCATGGCACAGCAGGCCGAGGACGGTGCTCGAATGGGCGATGGGCTTCGGCCCTGAGGATATATTCAACGCGGGAGTCATGGTGATGAACCTCGACCAGATCCGCGAGATGCCGCCCATGCCCGCTGCGGCGTTCCGCTTCTTCAAGCGCTGGGGGCGGCTGGCGTATCATGCCGATAACCATTTTCTGCCGAGGTACTTTCGTGGCCGAGTTTCGTTCATAGACAAGCGCTTCAACCGCGGTCTGTTCCACCGCTCGACGGAGAACCGCATCGACCTGGACGGTGCCGTCCTCCACTACGCCGGCTCGCAGCCCTGGGAGACGCCGAGGAACACGGAGGCAGACCGGCTGTTCTGGCGGACGTTCGCCGAGTCGGAGTGGGGTGACCTGCTCTTCGACACGGTGCTGGCGCTCTACGATAAGAAGTACGTGAGAACCCGCCAGTGCGTGAGCCTGCTGGTGTCCCGCGTGCCGATGTTCCTAAACCCCGCGCTGCTGCTGCGGGTGCCGTTCGTGCGCAACGTCCTGCTAGTGCTGAACAAGGTCTGGCATGTGCTGAGGGGGGAGGATGAGTGAGGGTGGATCATGCTATATATAATGGTAGAGAGTTTTATGCTACAGCTCCACCCGATACTCCGGCGCGGCGTGATATACTTCCCCCAGCCGCATAAGCCGGCGGGAAAGGAGAACGAGCACCATGGAAATGAGAACTAGAGAGAGAGCTTTCGTATGAAATAATCCTCGTCGACGACGGCTCGCCTGACGCCTGCCCTGCCATATGTGACGAGCTTGCCGAAGCCGCGCCTTGTCCATGCCGTGTCATCCACAAGGAAAACGGCGGCCTCTCAGACGCCCGCAACGCCGGTATTCTTGCGGCCAAGGGCGAGTACCTCCTGTTCCTCGACGGCGACGACAGGCTGGTTCAGAATTCGCTCCCCAACATCGAAAGGATCCTCCTGAACACACGTCCTGACGTCCTGATAGGACGGTTCGAGGACAGCGCTAGCGGCGCGGCACCCGACAGCTTTCTCGACCCGTCCGTGATGAACTCCGGCGACGCGGAACGAGTCAGAGCATACCTTTTCGACAGTGGACTGCGCTTCGTTTGGACGGCGTGGAGGAACATCGTCCGAAGGGAATTCCTTGTCTCGAACGGCCTGTTCTTTATGAAGGGCATCATACGCGAGGACGAGGAATGGACGCCGAGGATATACGCGCTGGCCAAAACCTACGCCTTCGCGCACGAACCGTTCTATGACCACCGAAGCAAGAGGGAAGGTTCGATCATGAGCGAAATAAATCGTAGGCACGTGACGGACATGTGCCTGATACTGGACTCTCTTTCGCGTTTCGCCCTCAAACATCCCGACGTGAGCCGTCTTATAGAGATGCGGCGCAGGGAGCTTTTTCAGGTGATCCTGTACTATACGCGCATGCTCCCGTTCTCCGACATGCCTGAAGTAGCGCGGCACATGGAAGCCCGCCCAGACCTTGCGGCGGCGGTGAGAGGGGCGTTGTTCTTCCGCCCGACGGCCAACGTCATCGACCTGAAGCACAATCTTATGATTGACCACGTAATGAAGCGTGCGCGAGTCGCAGCGCGTGCGCTGGTGTCTTCTATCTCGCGGTGGGTGCATTTATAATGTAGAAACATAGCCGCAGGCCCCCCTTACTCCACCGACATCGTGAGCACGGCGCCGGGGAACCTCTCGTACAGCCTGACCACCTCGCCCGACGGCGTGGTCAGCGTGTTCCTCCCGATCCGCCAGTCCCCCACGCGCAGGCGAATCGACCGGAACGAATGGCCGCCTCCGATGTAGCGGTACCACGGGGTTTCATGGACGAACCGGCCATTCCTCGGCGCCTCGGTGGGCAGCCCGGCGTTGGTCGACTGAGTCCTCTCCTCCCAGAGAAACATTTCCCTCCTCCCCTCGGCGCCGCCCGCTACCTTGTATATGTCTATCACGGGACAAAGCTGCACAGAGTGAATGTACTCCGTCGAAAACGAGCCGCCGAGGTACGCAGGGAACGACAGGACGACACGCCCGGCATCGTCGCGCAGAGTCACGCGCGGCACGGGCAACAAAGCGGTTAATAAAGCGACTAATAAGGCGAATATAATAAGCGGCGCGGGCAAAACGGCCAGCCGCCCTTTAGCGCCCCAAAAGCCTCGCGTACAGCGTTTCATGCTCGTTCAGCAGGTTGCCGATGTCCCAGAGCGGGTCGGGCTTGGGGGTTTCTGTGAGTCCAAGTAGACGGATGTTTGCGGCGGACAGGATCATGTCGGCGGCCAGAGCGGCGTAGTCTCCCACGTCGAACAGGTCGCCGCGCGAGCCGGTTACAAGGTCGCTGATGCCCCTCGCTCTGGCGCCGAGCACGGGGACGCCTAGGCATATTGACTCCATCACGCTGCGGTTCAGCCCCTCCCTCTCGGACGTGAGAATGGTCGCCCGCGAGGCCAGCATCAGAGCCGGAACGTCGCTGCGGTGCCCTAGGAAGTGGACGCGCTCGGACACGCCCAGCTTAGCGGCTAGGCGGCGCATCTCCTGCTCGCGCGGGCCTGTTCCGGCGAAGGCGAGGTGGAAGTCCGGCCTGCCCGTGGCAGCCAGGGCGCGGATGGCGTCCTGATGCCGCTTGCCCTTGTTGAACTCCGCGACCATCAGGAACAGCACGTCGCCGTCGCCCAGCCCCATGCATGCCCGCGCGCCTCTCACAGCCGCGCCGTCCACGGCGTCCGGCGAGTAGGCCGCGATGTCGATGCCTATTCCGGGAAACAGCGACACCCGCTCTTTTGCCTCGCTTGCTTTGCCTCCGCACAGCGCCAGCGCTGCGTCGTAGTCGGCCTTGTTTATGACTATGACGTGGTCTGTGTAACTCAAAGCGAGTTTTTCCAGCGCGGCGTAGAGCATGTTCTTGACCCTGGACTGGTTTTCGTGGAAGTGAAACCCGTGGGCGGTGTAGACGACCTTCGGGCGGTGGCTTTCCCTTTTCCTGAACGCCCTGCGTAGGGCGAACCGCGTGATGAACGACGCGACCGGCGTGTGCACGTGGACGATGTCGTATTTTTCGGCGGCGACGAGGTCGCGTATCAAGCGCGGTGCCGCGCGGTTTTCGCGCGCAAGTGGCCGTCGGCTGAACGGAACGTCGCAGCACCTGTCAAACGCCCGAAGGCACTCCGCGCACTCCGCCGCCCCGTTAGCGAGCGCGTCCACGCGCCATCCGAGCTTCCGAAAGTGCTCGGCATAAGGCAGCAGAAACGCCCTAAGCGTCGCCGCCACGGTCGTGACTATCAGCAGTTTGGGCATGGTTTGCTTACTCCCTCCTCCATAATAATGTTCTACAGTGTGGCGCTCAAAGCGGCGTCGAGAGTCTTCTGCAGCTTGCGGCGGGTGATGTAAAGGTGGTCGAAATTGTTCGCGAAACTCTCGAAGCCGAAATGCTCGTAAAACGCGCGGACTATTTCGTCTTTGGCGTCCACCACAAAGAAACTCCACGCCATATAGCTTTTACTCGATTTCGAGAAAGCATCATATAGCAACACCATACCAAGGCCGCGCCCCCGATGCCGAGAGTCCACGGCTAGCCTCCCAAGCAGAGCGCCGGGCAAAATTGTATATCGCGGCATTTTCTTTTGCACAACAGAGGGCAGATCCACGTGCTGAATGCCAGTTGTGGATAAAACGTAATATCCGGCTATTTCAGCCGAAGGACGCTCGGAGGAAATGGCTACATATACCGAGGCCACATCTCGCCGAACGTCCTGCGTCGCCTGACGTCTCAGGTAATCGTTCAGCCCGGCTACGCCGCAGTCGAACGCGCTTCTGTCGTGCTCAGCGGACAAGGGGCAGATGTTATACACTGACGACCGTGCCCTCCTTGATAGCCCTCACATAGGTCAAAGCGGCGCGCTTTAGGGCGTCGTTCGGCTCGGAATCGTCCCTCAGCATCCGCTTCAAGTCGGATGTCGACAGCACGGGGGCATCCGGCAGGCTCGACAGGTAGTCCTCCAACGTTTCGTCCGTGGCCTGAGCGATCATGTTTGCTCACTCCTCCCCTTCGCGTAAAATCTTGACCCATCCATCCCCCGACGGGACGTACCCCATCCTCGGCCAGAAATCCCTCACCAGGCCGTTCTTCGCCGTCTCGCGATAAAGCCCGCGCGCCTCCCTCGCCCCGTCCTCGGCGAGCCTGCGCTCCACGCGGGACAGTATCTCCTCCTCGACGCCGCGGCCCATAGCGCGGCAGCTCATAATGAAGCTCTCGATGACGGCCTCAGGCGGGGCAATTTTCGCCACGACCAGCGCGATCCTGCCGTAGTCACCGAAGCGGTCGCTCAGACCCGCTATCCACACTCGGTATGACGGGTCGGACAGCAGGGCGCGGAAGTCCGCCTCAGTCCTGCGTATGGTCGTGAGGTTGAACTGGTTGGTCTTCTGGGTAAGCTGCGCCGCGCGGGGGATTTGCTCGGGCGAGAGAGGGCTCAGGTCGAGCTTCATTTCGAGAGACGCCAGATACTCCTCCAGCGACGCGTGTCTGCCTCTGGCCTCCGCTCGCGCATCCTCTGCTCGGTACATCTCGGTCTTCGCCCTGTCCTCCTCGCCGACCGACACGGCGGTGAAGTAAGTCCGCGCCACGTCCGCCATGAACGCCGGAAGCATCGACGTGTCCGACGGGAAGTCCGGCACAGCCACGCCAGGGCAGCCAGCGCGCACGGCAGCCCGCTCCATCGGGTTGTCGTCCACGAAGACCAGCGCGTCTAGGCCGATGTTGAGCTGGGACGCTATCTCGGCCACGTTGTCGGGCTTAGGCTCCCAGTTGGCCTTGAACCTGACGAAGTCGTCCTCCCGCAAGACCATGTTCGGGTGCTTCCTGAACGGCAGCAGGGCGTCGTCCATGTAGTTCTTGGACGAAACCGCCAGCAGAACGCCGCTCTCCGCCAGTGACTTGGCGATCTTTTGAACGTCGCGGTACTGCGAGCCAGGCCCGGACTCGGCGAGCGCTATGCCGTCAAGCCCGTCCTCGGATATGACCCCGCCCCAGAGCGTGTTGTCGAGGTCGAGCACCAGGCATTTTCTCCGGCCCCTCGCGCCCGATATGGCGTCCTCGATGCGAAGTATCTCCCGCACCACTCGCTCCTCGCCCAGCATCGAGAACGGGAGCGACGCGAAGTACCACATTTTGGCGCTGTAGAACCGCTCGCGCCCCGCCTCCGCGGCCAGCTCGCGCAGGTCTAGCACTGGAACATTCATGCGCGCCAGCCCCTCGCGCCACTCGGCACATGCGCGCGCACGGAGGTCGGCGCCGGCAAGGGGCAGAGTCGGGTCAGGCGGGATGTCTATGGCCGCGACGACGAACGTCCGGTCGGAGTGCCTTTCTTTCGCGTCGGCGATTATGCCGAGCGGCTCGTCTATGTCGGGGTACAGGGACGGGCCGTGGGGGATGACGTAGATCGTCCCCGACCCGTCCCAAAGCCCCGACCTCTGGTTCAGGAGCTCGGTCGTCCAGGCTCCGAAGCCTGGTGGCGTGTAGACGTCGAGTCCCTCCCGCTCCTTTTTCAGGCGCGCGGCCAGGCTCTCGACCGTCACGTTCGACAAAATAGAGATCATACTCTTATCTTCGCACGCGCCCCGACGAGTCCCCGCCCTTCAGGGCCAAGACGTCGTCAAGCGACACCCTGTTGTAGTCGCCGCGGATCGTGTGCTTCAGCGCGGACGCTGCGGCGGCGAAATCGGCGGCGTTCTGGGCGCCGTCCGGCGTCGCGGGGTTCCACTGGTTCATGCCGAATATGAGCCCAGCCCCGAACGCGTCGCCCCCTCCGATGCGGTCGACTATGTCGCGTATCTCGTACTTTTTGCTGACGCAGAAGCCGTCGCGCGAGGCCAGCACGACCGACCAGTTGTTCCAGTCCGCGCTGACGGACTCGCGCAGGCTCACGGCGAGGTACTTCACGTTCGGGAACGAGGCCATTACCTTCTTGGCGAGCCTCTCGTACTTGGACGCGTCGATCTTTCCGGACGTCACGTCCACGTCCAGCGCGATGCCGAGGCACTTCTGGCAGTCCTCCTCGTTGGCTATCATCACGTCGACGCAGTAGGCTATGCCGCTCATGACCTCCTGAGGCGTCTTGCCCCACTTCCAGAGCTTGTTGCGGTAGTTGAGGTCGCATGACACAGTCAGACCCTTCTCCTTGGCCTTGATGACCGCCTCAAACGCAGCCGCTGCCGTGCCCTCGGCTATGGCCGGCGTGATGCCGGTTGTGTGAAACCACGAGGCCCCGTCGAAGGCCGCGTCCCAGTCGAAGTCGCCCGGCCCGACCTCTGCTATGGCGGAGTTGGCTCGGTCGTAGACCACCTTCGAGGGGCGCATGTCCGCGCCTGTCTCGGTGAAGTAGACGCCTAGCCTGTCGCCGCGCCGCAGGACGTGCTCGGTGGACACGCCGAGGCCGCGGAGCTCCCTTATCATCGCGTCGCCCACGGGGTTGTTAGGGGCGGCGGTGACGTACTCCACGCGGCAGCCGTAGTTCGCCAGCGAGACCGCTACGTTGGCCTCGGCCCCCCCAAACGTCGCGGCAAGCCTAGGCGTCTGGAAGAGCACCTCCCCGTCCGGCGGCGACAGCCTCAGCATAACCTCGCCGAACGTGACGTATTTCTTATCCTTGGCGGATTCAGCCATTATGAACAGCTCCTTTAGCATCTATGATAGTTCTTCGGAGGCCGCGCCACATAAGGAGGTTGAGCGCCAGAGTCGCCGCCTCCGTTATCGGGAACGACCACCACACGAGGCTCAGTTCGCCCGCGAGTGACAGCAGCCATGCCACTGGCAGCAGAAGCAGAAGCTGCCGCGACGCCGCCACGATCAGGCTCGCCATTCCCCTGCCGAGCGCCTGGAACACCGACAGGAAAACTATGCAGACCCCTGCAAAGACGTAGTGAAAGCCGATTATGCGAAGCGCCGGGACCCCGATGTTGAGCATCTCAGCGCCGGCGCCGAACATCAGCAGGAGCTCGCGGGGAAACAGGTTGAACGCCGCCGCCCCGATGGCCATCACGCCGGTCGCGTATGCCATGCCCAGGTTGACGGCGAGCCTCACCCGATCGTACTTGCCGGCCCCGTGGTTGTAGGCGATTATCGGCACGAGGCCGTTGTTCAGGCCGAAGACCGGCATGAAAATGAAGCTCTGGAGCTTGAAGTACACCCCGAACACCGCCGTCGCCGTCGCAGTGAACGACATCAGGAGGCCGTTGAAACAGTATACCGAGACCGACCCGAGCGAGCTCATCAGGATCGACGGCAGGCCGACCGAGTATATCCGCCCGATGGTGCGCAGGCTCGGACGGAAGCCGCGCGGCGAGAGGACGACCTCGCCGTTGTAGCGCAGGTTGAAGAACAGCGCCACAGCCGCGCTGATGAACTGCCCCGTGACCGTGGCTATGGCCGCGCCAGCGACCTCAAGCCTAGGGCACCCCAGCAGCCCGAATATCATGATCGGATCGAGCACGACGTTTATAAGCGCCCCGACCATCTGCGCCGCCATCGTGAGCGTCGTCTTCCCGGTGGAGGTCAGGAGCCTCTCCAGCATTATCTGGTTGAACACGCCGAACGAGAAGAGGCTTATTATGGAGAGGTAGTCGCAGCCGTAGGCCGCTATCGTCGGCGAGTCCGTCTGAGTCAGAAAGTACGCGCGCACGCCGACGGCCCCGAACAGGGTGAACGCGGCGGCGCTGAGCCATGCCAGAAAGACGCCGTTCATGGCGGTGCCGCTGACCATGGAGAAGTTCTTCTCGCCGAGGCTCCGCGAGAGAAACGCGTTGACCCCGACGCCTGTGCCGACGCCCACGCCGATTATCATGTTCTGGACAGGAAACGCCAGAGACACGGCTGTGAGCGCGTCCTCGCCCAGACGTGCCACGAACACGCTGTCCACGACGTTGTACATCGCCTGAACGAGCATCGCCGCCATCATAGGCGCGGACATCGTGAGCAGCAGCCTGTTGACCGGCATCACGCCCATCTTGTTTTCTGACCGTTCGCGCCCGTTCATTTAGGTGCCTTCCCCTTTTTTTCGTTGAGCTTGTAGACCATGCTGAGCAGTTTAGCCACGCCCTCGTAGAGCTCGACCGGTATTTCCTCCCCGACCTCGACGCTGCCGTATATGGCGCGCGCCAGCTGCCTGTCCTCCACTATGGGCACTCCGTTGGCCATGCCTACCTCCCTTATCTTCCTCGCTATGAAGCCCTCGCCCTTCGCCACGACCTGCGGCGCCTGCTGAACCTCCCTCTTGTACACGAGCGCCACGGCTATGAACGTGGGGTTCGTAACTATGACGTCGGCCTTCGGCACGGAGGACATCATCCTGTTCTTCGCCATCTCGCGCTGCTTCTGGCGTATCTTGCTCTTGATCTGAGGGTCTCCCTCGGTTTGCTTGAACTCCTCCTTGATCTCCTGCTTGCTCATCTTTATCGACTTCTCGAAGTCCCACTTCTGGTAAAAGTAATCGAGTATCCCTATCACCAGCAGCATCAGGGCCATCCGCATGGAGAGGTCCCAAAGCATGTCCCAGAGCACGACCGCCCCGCGCTCCATGGGGAAGTGCATGGCGCTGAGCGCTAGTGGCAGTTTATCCCTCATCGCCACGTAGAGGACTATGCCGAACAGCGACGCCTTCAGGAGCCCCTTGAGCAGCTCGACCAGCGATCTCATGGAGATTATCTTTTTCATCCCGGAGATCGGGTTCATCTTGCCGAGGTTCGGGACAAAGGGCTCCATCGTTATGCCCCAGCCGACCTGGTAGATCGTGATGGCTATGACTATGACCGCGATTATCAGCCCAAGTGGAAGCCACGAGCTAAAGTACGTCCGCACCGCCGAGAACTCCGGCTGGTACAGCCACCCCTCCTGAAAGAATGACTTGTCCCCAAGAAAAAGTATCGTCCGCTGGAGGTACACGACCAGGCCGCCCGCGACGTACGGCCCAAGCATCAGGAGGCCGATGAGCCCGGCCAGTATCTCGACCGCGGCGGTCAGGTCGGTGCTCTTGCAGACCTTGCCCTCCGAGCGCACCTTTTGGCGCTTCCGGGGCGTGGCGGGCTCGGTGCGCTCCTCGGCGAAGAACTGGAGGTCAAAGTCAGTTGCTCTCATACCGCGCCCCGTCAGAACCAAGCCGACAGGTTTCTCAGTGCGAACGCCACGAAGTCCTCCAGCGACGCGTGGACTATCTCTATCGCCCTCGGCAGCACCGCGGCGAGCACGAAGAACCCGAGCGCCACCTTGATGGGCAGCCCTAGTATGAATATGTTCATCTGAGGCACGGTGCGGGCTAGAAATCCGAGTCCGACGTCCGCGAGCATTATGGAGCAGTAGTAGGGGATGACCATCTTCATGGCCATGCGGAAGGCGTCCGAGAGCCAGGTGCCGATGTTCATGTCGCCCTTGGGCAGCCATGCGAGGCTCCCCAGAGGAACCAGCCTCAGGCTCTCCATCACGGCCTGAATGAACAGCAGGTGCCCGTTCCACCGGAAGTAGAACCACAGGCCGAGCAGGAACTGGAGCTGCCCCACGACGGACGACTGGCGCTGAGTCAGCGGGTCCATCACGCTCGCCATTGAGAAGCCCATCGCCATGCTTATCTGCTCGCCCGACACCTGAAGCGCGAGCAGGGGGAGCTCCATGAGCAGCCCTAGGGACACGCCTATGGCGATCTCCCTCAGTGCCAGCAGGAATATCGAGAGCCAGCTGTCGAACAGGACGAGCGGGACCGCGGCGGACGGGTCGTTCGCGAGCGCGTTCACGGCCATCGTGCCGAGCACGGCGGCAAACATGAACCGCAGCGGCATCGGCGAGGCCGTCGCGAAGAACAGCGTCGCGGCGAACATCATGCCGACGAAGCGGAGGTACGCCAGAAAGTATATGATCAAAAACTGCGCCGGAATCTCAATGCCGTTCAGGTCGGATCAGCCCCGTCCTATTGGATGAACCTTTCAAGCTGGCCCAGTATCTCCCTGGTTATGGTGAGTATCCTCGACCCCATCCAAGGGCCGATGAGTATGACGAACAGGAACACCGCGAGTATCTTCGGGATGAAGATCAGGGTCTGCTCCTGGAGGGACGTGGCGGTCTGGATTATGCCTATCATGAGCCCGACCAGCATCGCGACCAGCAGCACCGGCAGCGCGACGATGAGCATCGTCCAGACGGCCTGGTTCATTATGTCGAACATGTTGAGCGGGACTATGCCGGAGTTCATGCCCTTGCCCCCGATCAGTTGCCGAAGCTCTTGAGCAGGCTGACGATGACGAGGTTCCACCCGTCGGCCATGACGAACAGGAGTATCTTGAACGGCAGCGAGATCATCATGGGCGGCAGCATCATCATGCCCATCGCCAGCAGGACGCTCGACACTATCATGTCGACCACGATGAACGGGACGTATATGACCACGCCCATCTGGAACGCCGTCTTTATCTCGCTGATCATAAACGCGGGGATGAGCACGCGGGTCGGGACGTTCTCGCGCGCCTCCGGCCTCTCCATGCCGGACATGGAGAGCATGAGCGAGAGCTCCTCCTCGCGGGTGTAGCGGAACATGAACTCGCGCAGCGGGGTTATCGTCTCGGTCCATGCGCGCTCCGAGTCGATCTCGCCCGCGAGGTATGGGGCTATGCCGCGCTCGTAGAGCCTGTTCCACGTGGGGTACATCGTGAACATCGTCAGGAATATGGCGAGGGTGGCGATGGTCTGCTGAGGCGGGGTCTGCTGGAGGCCTATAGCGCGCTGGATGAAGCCCAGCACGACGATTATCCGCGTGAAGCTGGTCAGCATGAGCAGTATCGCTGGGGCCACGCTCAGCACGGTCATGATGGCCAGTATCTGCAGCGAGACGGCGACGTCCCGCGGCGAGTCGGCCTGCACCACGCCGAGCTGGAGCAGGGGGATGGGTATCCTCGGCGCCTCCTCGGCGAACGGCGCAGCCCATGCCCCCGCTGGCGCGAAGAGAGCCGCGAGCAGCAACAGCGCGAGAAGCGAGGCCAGGCGCGGAGGGAGGAAGCGGCTAACCGTCCTCGTCATTATTTTCGCAGGTGCCGCACTTAAGTGTCCACTCCTCATACTTCCACCTGCCCAACAAGCGAACGCCAGTGTGCCCCGACGTAAGCGCGAACACGTCCGGCCCGCAGCGCAGGACGAAAAAAACATCCTTACCCAAGGGCAAGGATGCCAGGATTTTCACGTGAGCGACTCCACGGCCGCCCGCGCGCCCGTAAAACCTCGCGATGAAAAAACCGGCGGCGGCCAGGACCGCTACGGTCAGGCCAACCCGCGTCATATAAACCGCGAAACCCGGTTCGCCCGTCAAGGGTAGAATCTTTCCTTGGGCATTGGGCATTGAGCCCTTAAAGTCGTCCCTGACCCTTTGCGCCTTATGCGAGCACCTTCGCGATGGCCTCGACCACCCGCTCTGGCTGGAAGGGCTTGACGATAAAGTCCTTCGCGCCAGCCTGTATGGCCTCTATGACCATAGGCTGCTGCCCCATGGCCGAGACCATCACGATCTTAGCCGCGGGATCGAGCGCCTTTATGGCCTTGACCGCGTCGATGCCGTTCATCTCAGGCATGGTGATGTCCATCGTAACGATGTCGGGCTTGAATTTCTGATACGCCGCCACGCCAAGCTTGCCGTTCTCCGCTTCGCCGACGATCTCAAAATCGTTTTTCTGCAGAATGTCTTTCAACATCATGCGCATAAAGGCAGCGTCATCAACCACAAGAACTTTCTTGCCCATACTCTACCCCTCGCTTAGTGAAGAATTTTCAGGCGCCGACCGGCCAATGAGCACCGTCTAACGCCGCTATATAATATCACACGCAGCCGGAAACTTACGCAATCCACCCGGCCAAAAACTGACGCAGCCCGCACAGCCGGAAACTGGCGCAGCCCTGGCGGCAAGTTTTACATCGCGTAGGCCTTGGCCGCGGTGTTCAGTATCTCGGTGATCCTCACGCCGAAGTTCTCGTCTATGACGACCACCTCGCCCTTGGCTATGAGCTTCCCGTTCACAAGGACGTCCACGGCCTCGCCCGCCATCTTGTCGAGCTCGATGACGGAGCCGGTCGTCATGGAGAGTATCTCCGATATGTTCTTCCTTGCCTTCCCAAGCTCGACCGTCACGCGCACCGGGATGTCGGCGATGAGGTCTATCTTGCTGTAGTCCCCTCCGGCGACGGATGCGGGCGTGAGAGGCGTGAACTCCGCCGGATGGACGTCGACGGCGGGGCCCGTCTTCTGATGCCCCGGGGCGGTCGGGGCACGTCCGGCCTGCGCGCCCTGTCCCTGGCCGCCCGCTGCGGCTGCGGCGCCGGCTGCGGCTCCGGCTGCCTCGGCCTGGGGCTGCGCCTTGGCCTGCTCGGCGGCCTCCTTCTCCTTCAGGGTCTCGTTGGCGGCGTCGGCCATGGCCACTGCCCCGTCCAGTGGGATGGCCACGGCGGCGTTGAACAGCTCCAGCTCGCCCATCTTGACGTGCTCCATGACGCACCATAACTTGGCGTCCTCGTCGAGCTTGGTGAACGGCAGCCAGCCGTCCTCGGCCTCCGTGACGGCTGTGACGCCGCCAGGCATCAGGCGCTTGCCCCCCAGCATCCCGCTCAGCTTTGTGAAGGCCGACCCAACGACCTGGCTTATGCCCTCCTGGGCCGCGTTCAGGTAGAGCTCGTTCGGCTCGGCCGGGAGGTCGGTGCCCTCGTTGCCCATCATGAGGTCGGCGAGGGTCAGCATGCCTCTGGCGTCGGTGACGAAGGCCATAGGCACGTCGTTGAACCCGCCGAACACCGCGCGGAAAACGAACGGCTTGTCGGAGAACTTGCCCCTAAACTCAGCCTGAGTCATAACGTCGCGCGATACGTCGGAGATCGAGACCTCCTTGCCCGACAGCATCCCGAAGACGCTGGTCTGAGCGTTGGTAAAGAGGGTCGCCACCTCCGTCATCACCGCTGTCTGCTCCGCCGACATGTCGGCGGACGCGAGATCTCCCCCGCCCAAAAGCGTGTTCAGCTCGTCCTGACTCAGCAACTCACCCATCAGTGTCCCTCTCCTTCAGACTCGGCCGAACCGTCGGAGCGAAGTATTTCCGTCACCTCGGCGGCCATACGCCCCTTGACTGTTCCAGGCCGCGCGCGGAACTTCACGTAGTTGCCCACGCGCACCTCCACGTCATTGCCAACCTGCTCGTCCAGTTTTATCACGTCGCCGACCGCTAGGCCGAAAACGTCCGACACGCTGAGAACCGTGTGTCCAAGCTCCAGCGCCATCGGAATCCTCACCCGGTACAGCGACTGCTCCAGACTGCCCCTCACGCTCTCTTCGCCCTTGCGGCTGGTCGAGACGAACCACTGCTGCGAGGACAGCTTGTCCACTATCGGCTCCATCAAAAAGTAGGGGATGCAGAGGCTGATCATGCCCTCTACCTCCGCCACCTGCAATTTTATCAGAACCAGAAGCACCATGTCGCGCGGCGGACACACCTGCACGAAAAACGGGTTGCTCTCCATGCTCTCGAAGCGGAAGCGCACGTCCACGACCGTGCTCCAGCTGTCCTCAAGAAGCTCCAGCATGCGCATGAGCACCCGCTCTATGACCGTCTTCTCTATGTCCGTGAGCTCCCTCGCCTTGCCGGTGAACTCTCCTTTGCCCCCCAGAAGCCTGTCGATCATCGCGAAGACCAGGTTCGGATTGATCTCTATCAAAGCGTTCCCGTTGAACGGGTACATCTCGAGCGTCCCGATCACCGTGGGCTGCACCAGCGAGTTCACGAACTCCTCGTAGGCCAGCTGGTCGACCGACGCTACCTCCGCGGACACCATCGAGCGGATAAGCGTGGACATCGCGGTCGAGAGCTGGCGCGCGAAGGCCTCGTGAATCATCTGGATGGCCCGCAGCTGGTCCTTGCTGAACTTGTCAGGGCGCTTGAAGTCATAGACCTTGAGCTTGGTCTCCTGCTCCTCGGTCATGGTTTCAAGGTCCATGGTGCCGCTGGTCAGCGCGTTCAGCAGAGAGTCTATCTCGCTTTGCGACAGTACGTCAGGGGTCAAAAAATCTCACCTCTTGTTCCCCTCAGAAAAATAGAAACTCCCGAAGTCTAGCACAAAAAGTCACTGGAGTATGAACGACTCGAACAAAACGCGCACGACAGGAGGGGTGCCCTTCACGTCGGGCAGCATGGCGTTGAGCGCCCTCTTGATCTCCTCCCCGAACTGCATCGCGCCCTCGGCGCTGGTCAAGTCCTCGTACACCTTGTCCTTCATTATCAGAAGAATCTCGTTCTTTATCCTGGGAAGCCACACGTTCATGACGTCAAGCGCCTTCGCGTCCGAGCCCTCCAGGGAGAGGGAGAAGCTTATGACGTGCTTGCCCGCCCCCGCGAGGTTGCTCGTGAACTCGCCCACGGGGAAGAGAGGGCCTGGCGCCGGCACCCTAATGGCGCCGCCAGACGAGACGCGGGAGTCGTCGTCCGACATGGAGCGCCCCATCACCAGGCCGCCCCCGAAGCCCGCGCCGAACATGACCAACCCGACTACGACCAAAATAATGAACCTTTTCATAACGCCGGACTCTCCTTACTTTGGATACTGGGACAGGAACACCAGATCGACGCGGCGGTTCAGCGCGCGGTGCTCGGGCGTGTCGTTTGGCACGACGGGACGGTACGACGAGTAGCCCACGGCCTGCAGCTTCTCAGGCGCGAAGGCCCCCTCCGACTCCATGTACGACGCGACCACCCCAGCCCTAGCCGAGGAGAGCCCCCAGTTGTCGCGGTAGATACCGCCGTTCAGGGGCACTCCGTCCGTGTGTCCCTCTATGGCCACGGCTGGCACGACGTTCCTGACCAGAGCCGCTATCTTGTAGAGCACGCGCTTGCCGTCGTTTTTCAGCACGGCGCTCCCGCTGTCGAACAGAAACTGGTCAGAGATGGAGACCGTCACGCCCCGCTGGTTCACCGTCACCTGTATGGACTTCTCAAGGTTTTCCTTGCGCAGGTAGCTCTCGATCGTGTAGGCCACGTGCTGGGTGTCCAGCACGCGCTGGGGCGACGTCCCCGGGGAAATTTGGTCTGTGGTGACCGCCTCGATGGGCGGGTTCGGCTCGAGAGGCGACTCGGTCGCGGTGCCGCCGCGCAGGACGCCCAGAGACCCCTTCAGGGAGATGAGCGCCTTCTTGAACTTCTCCGCGTCCACGGAGGACATGGCGAAGAGCAGCACGAAGAAGCACAGGACGAGCGTGACCATGTCCCCGTATGTGGCCATGTAGAGCGGTGCCCCCACCGACGCCTGCTGTTCCTTCTTTTTGTGGGCCATTTACTCCTCGCCGCCCTTTCTTCTCTGCTGCTCCGCCGCCAGCGCCGACCTCAGCTTCGGGGGAAGGAAGACCTTCAGCTTCTCCTCGACGATGCGCGGGTTCTCCCCCGCCTGTATCGCCAGGATGCCCTCGACCATGAGCTCCATCGAGACTATCTCCTTGGCGGAGCGGGCGGCCAGTTTCTTCGATATGGGGATGGCCATCATGTTGGCCATCATCGAGCCGTACATCGTGGTGACGAGGGCGACCGCCATGCCTGGGCCTAGGGCGCTGACGTCCTGCAGGTTCCCAAGCATCGCTATGAGGCCGATAAGCGTCCCGATCATCCCGTAGGCGGGAGCTAGCTCGGCCACGTGGTCGAACACGGCCTTGTTCGACGAGTGGCGGGTTTCGAGCACCCCTATCTCCGTGTCCAGAATGGCCTTCACCAGCTCCGGGTCGGTTCCGTCCACAACTAGCTGTATAGACTTGCGCAAAAACTCGTCGTTCAGGTCAGACACGTCGTTTTCGAGGGCAAGTAACCCCTCGCGCCGCGCCTTTTCGGCGAAGCTCACTATGGTCTGCACCATGCCGACGAGGTTCGGGTCGCTCGAGAAGAAGGCGGTTCTGAAGGCGCCCGGCAGAGTTCTTAGGACGTCGCTTGGGTTGGATAGAGTAACGGCCCCCACCGTCCCGCCTATGGTGATAAGCATGGATGGGAAGTCGATGTAGGCCATGATCTGCCCGCCAATCGACATGGCTCCCCACACGAGGATCCATGATATTAAGAACCCTATGACACTCGTTATATCCAAGCCGAATCGTCCCTCCCGGCAGTTTCGGATCAGCCCGCGTATGGCGCGAGCCCCTCGTCATTCCTCGTCAGGAACTCCGAGCGGCACGCAGGAATAGCCCGCCTCTTTGCGGAACGCGACTATGGCCTCTCTGACCATCGCGTAGTCCTCCGCGACGACGTAACGGTGTCCGTTCACCAGTCGTATCACGGTGTCGGGCGTGACGTCGATAACCTCAATCATATCAGAGTTCAGCAAAAAAAGCTCCCCGTTCAGCCTGTGAAGCTCGATCATAGACCGGCCCACCTCCGTTTGTTTTATCGGCCGGAGCAGTCGGTGCTATAATCCAAGTCTATCATTTATATATGAGCCTGTTCGGCTCTTTTTGGAGGCGTCTTCCGTTGGCTTTCACCATCATGTTCAAGGGCGGCAAGTACGTGACGAGCGAGTCGCCGATGTCTGGGCGCAGCGCCGCCGCAGAGCTTGGGGTTCCCATAGAGGAGGTGGCGGCGTGGCGCGTGAACAACTACGCCCGCCCGCTGGAGTGGGTCGTGGACGGCGACGCGGAGGCCGAGCTCATAACGACCCGCTCGGACGAGGGGCTGCAGATATACCGGCGCTCCCTTGACTTCGCCTTCTCGATCGTGTGCTCGCGGTTTCTGGGCCGGCGGGCGGTACTGCGCCACTCGATCGACGGCGGGCACTACTGGGAGTTCGACGACGGCGACGCGTCCCAGTCCGACGCATACCGCATCCACGCCGGCATGAGCGAGATGGTCCGCCATGACATCCCCATCATACGGAAGGTGCTGCCGGTGGACGCGGCCCAGCGCGTCTTCACGAAGCAGGGCGAGCGCGAGATAGCCGAGCTCTTCGTCCGCGCCTCGATGGACCCGGTCGAGGTCTATCGGTGCGGCACGGTCTACGGCTACTTTTGCGGCCCCCTCGTTCCGTCGACGGGGATGCTGAGGCACTTCGACGTCATTAAGTTCTCCCACGGGCTGATCCTCCAGTCCCCGACCGAGGCGTGCCCCGACGGGGTGCCGCCCTTTCGCGGCGACGTCTCCCTGGGCGAGGTCTTCCTCGACTTCGCGCGCTGGCTCGACACCCTCGGCCTGAAGTACCTGAGCAGCCTCCACCGCATCGTCGCGGACGGCAAGTCGCAGGAGCTCATCCTGATCTCCGAGGCCTTCCACTCGCAGCGCCTCAGCCGCATCGCCGACGAGATCACGGCGCGGCCCGGCGTGAAGGTCGTGACCGTCTCCGGGCCGTCGAGCGCCGGGAAGACGACGTTCTCCGAGCGCCTGAAGATACAGCTGATAGTCTGCGGCAAGCACCCGGTCACTCTGCCGATGGACAACTACTACCGCGAGCGTGTGGACGCGCCGAGGGACGAGAACGGCGAGTACGACTTCGAGACGCCGGACGCCCTCGACCTCGGCCTGCTTCGGGACAACTTGTCTCGGATACTGGCGGGCGAGGAGGTCGTTACGCCGCGCTATGACTTCAAGATGGGCAGGAAGGTCCCGGGCAAGGCGATCAAGCTGGGGTCTTCCGACATACTTATAATGGAAGGGATTCACGGGCTTAACGACCAAGTGCTGGCGATGCTGCCGGACGAGTCCCGCCTATCGGTCTTCGTCTCGCCCCTGACCGGCATATGCATAGACCCGCACAACCGCACGAGCACGAGCGACAACCGCCTCCTCCGGCGCATCGTGAGGGACTACCGCACCCGCGCGAAGTCCGCCACGGACACGCTGATTAGCTATCCAAAGGTGCTTCAGGGGGCGCGCCTCTACGTCTTTCCGTACCAGAACAGGGCAGACATGATGTTCAACTCCGCCCTGCCATACGAGCTCGGCGTGCTGAAGGGCTACGCGGAGCCGATCCTCCACACGGTGCCGCATGACTCCCCGGCGTTCGGCGAGGCCACGCGGCTTTTGAACATCCTGCGCTTCGTCCCGTCGATCCAGTCCGACGGGGTACCGAACAACTCGGTGATCCGGGAGTTCATAGGGGGAAGCTGCCTGGACGTCTGAGGGGCGGCGCGCTTCCCCCTACTGGAGCAGCTGCTGGTCGACGCGCGCGGCCTCGTCGCTCGAGAGGACGCCGTGCTGCTTCAGGAGGAACACGATCTCCGAGACCCCGTCCGAAAGGTGAGCAAGGTCGTTATCCTTCAGCATGACTATCTCGCGGCTGAGGTCTGAATCGACCTGCGCGACCTCGGTCTTGAGTGCGTTCCACACCGCAACTATCTCCGCCTTGAGCTCGTCTCGCACAGCGGCAATCTCCGCCTTGAGCTCGTCCCGCACAGCGGCAATCTCCGCCTTGAGCCTGCTCTCCATCAAGGCCATGTCACCCCGCACAGAGGTCAGCCCAACCTCAAGCGCTTTCCACACCGCAGCGATCTCGGCCTTGAGCTCGCTCCGCACAGCGGCAATCTCCGCCTTGAGCTCGCTCCGCAAGGCGGCGATCTCGGCCTTGAAGTCGCCACGAATTCTGGCTTCCATCACGGTCATCTCGTAGCCGAGCTTCATCACGGACACGTTCGTCAGGAACATCTGGTAGCCCAAAAACAGCAGGGCACCGGCGAAGACCATGCCGAACAGCGTCTGGCCGACCGACAAGCCCAGCACGTTACGCAAGAACTCCTTGACGTCATTCCACATAGTACTCACCTCCTCGACTGGATTATAGCGCACCTTGCCCATGAAAAAAAGCGGGCAGCCCGCTTCGGGCCTCCCGCTCTGCCTTTCGTATGATGGTGCCCGAGAGAGGACTCGAACCTCCACAGCCGTTACAGCCACCAGAACCTGAATCTGGCGCGTCTACCAATTCCGCCACCCGGGCAACGCTCTCAGTGGGAGCTTTATCATAACCCATCGTGCGGCGTATGTCAAGCGGAGGGCCGGCGAATCGCATCGTAAGCTGCCAAAAGATCCGGGGTGTGGTTCCCCGCCGCGTCGCGCACGAACATCGGCGGTTCGACCTCCACGCCCTCGCCTCCGCCCTTGCGCCCCTCGGCCAGCAGCAAGATCGCCCCGGCGCCAGGCCTCGGGTGCACGAACCTCATCCGCTTCGGCTCGACACGTGCTGCCCTCATGCCGGACAAGAACTCGGCGGCCCCGTCGGCCCTGTAGACCGCGAAGAACCTGCCTCCGTCCCTGAGCAGCCACGACGCGGCCGCCGTCACGTCGGAGAGGGAGCACAGGTCGTCCCGCCTGGCTATCGTCCGAGCCCCGCTCGCGCTCGCGCGCCACCGCCCTACCTTCCCGTAGGGCGGGTTGACCGCAAGCCCGTCGAACACGCCGGCCGCGAAGCACTCCCTCACGTTCCTCACGTCCGCGCATACGAACGAGACGCGGTCGCTCAGCCCGTTCTCCTCGGCGTTAAGGCGGGCCAGGGCCACGAGCTCCTCGCGTATCTCCAGCCCCAGCAGCCGCACGGGGAGGCGCATGGCCAGCATCAGCGACACGGCCCCCGCCGCCGAGCCGAGCTCGACGTAACAGCCGCCCCTGACGCGCCTGACCCACGAGGCAAGCAGAACCGTGTCCATGTTCACCCTCGGGCCGTCGTCCGGCTGCCGAAGCCTCAAGCGCCCGCCCAAGAGGTCGTCGCACGTCATATGTCAGCACCACCGCGCAGGGCAGCGTGAACCGCGAGCCACTCCTCGCAGGTCAAGTCCTCGGCCCGTATGCGCGGGTCGACCCCGGCACCCTCCAGCACAGCCGGCCAGTCCCCGACGCCTCGGAAGCCCCGGAGGTTGTTCGCCAGGGTCTTGCGCCTCTGACGGAACGCCTGGCGCAGCAGCCCCCTCCAAAGCGCGTCGTCCGCAAGATCGACGCGGCGCTCGACCCGAATCTCCACGATGGCCGACTCTACCCTCGGCACGGGACGAAAGCACTCCGGCGGCACCGAGCGGACTACCGCGACCCCTCCCATAGCCTCGAAGGTCACCCCAAGGGGATAGCGCGCCTTGGTGTCGCTCGCGGCGGTCAGCCTCTCCGCCGCCTCCTTCTGCACCATGCACAGCATGTACGTCAGCCCGCGCGCGGCCAGGGGCAGCAGCCTCCATAGGAGCGGCGGCGTGATGTTGTAGGGGATGTTCGAGACCAGCTTGTTGGGGAACGGGGAGAGCAAGTCCAGCGGAACCTTCATGGCGTCGCCGAGCACCACCGAGAGCCTCGGGGCGAAGTCCGCCTCCATCACAGCCAGAAGCTCGGCTAAGCGAAGGTCGGCCTCCACCGCGTGAAGGTGCCCGCACCCGGCCCCGAGCAGCGCGCGCGTCAGGACGCCGTTGCCAGGGCCGACCTCGAGGATCACGTCGTCCCGCGACACGCCCGCCCTCTCGACTATGGCGCCCAGCACCCCTCGGTCGACGAGGAAGTTCTGCCCAAGCCTCCGCTTAGCCCAGATATTTTCCTTACCCTCCTTACCCTCCTTACCCTCCCTACCCTCCCCGCTCTCGTTCCCCTTGTTGAGCATGGGGATCGGGCGCGAGCGTGCTCGCCTCTTCAACTGTCTTTGCGTAAGGCGGTTCTTATTCCGCCGGTCATGGCCAGCAGGCGATCGGGCGCGACGGGGAAGAAGGCGTGATCCGTCCCGGCCGCCGACCAAACCACGTCGTACTGGAACAGGTCGTCGTCGAGCAGGGCAGGCAGGCGCTCAGGGTAGCCGATGGGAGGCACTCCCCCGACGCGGAAGCCGAAGTTCTCGAGCACGTACTCGGCACTGGCCATGCGCGCGCGCTTGCCTCCGGCGGCGCGAGCCACTAAGCGCGAGTCGACGCGGTTGGCCCCGCTCATAAGAGCGAGAACCGGACGCCCGTCCACGAGGAAGAGCAGGCTCTTCAAAATTTTTTCGGCCGGCGCGCCGACCGCCCTCACCGCGTCGTCAACCGTGAAGATGGTGTCCTCGGTGACCCTGATCTCTATGTCGCGGCAGCCGTTGGCGTCAAGGCCGTCTCTTACCTTTTGAACGGCGGGATCGTCGTACATGAGCGACACTCCTTAAGCATAGAATACTAGGAATATAACCGCGCAACTTATAATAGTATAATGAATGCCCTGGTGTTTCCGATACGAAGGGGGTTGTTTTTGATGCGTTCAATCGTAGCCGTGTCCGAGGCGCTGGACGACGCCGACGACGCGGTGGAGGAGCTGATGCAGCAGGTAGAGGCTGCGGGGCCTTTGTGTAAAAACGGCTTGGGGCTTTTGTTTTGCGACGTTGAGCTGGATCACGAGGAGTTCATGACGAAGCTGAAGGACAGGCTGCCCTTCGACATCGCGGGCTTCACCGGCGTAGCGCAGCTTGACGGCGGCGCAGGCGCCCGCATCATGGCCGTGACTCTGGCCGTGCTGCACGGGGACGACGTGGGATTCGGGACGTCCGTCACCGATGTTTTGACGGAGGACAACCTCCGCGGCGAGCTGGAGGCATCCTACGCAAGGGCGCTGGCCAAGGCCCCGAAGGAGGAGCCCAAGCTCGTCATGCTCTTCACCACGGCCAAGGGCGACATGCCGGTGGACGACTACCTCGACACGATTAGCGCGGCATGCGGCGACGTCCCGGTCTTCGGCGGGGTTCCGTCGTCGAGCATGGCGGACCGCGAGGCGGTCATATACGCCGACGGGCATGCCTACACCGACAGGGCAGTGGTGTCAGTCATAACGGGAAACGTCCGCCCTGTCTGCTCGGTTCGCAACGTCCTCACCGACCTGTCCCCCACAGCCGGAATCGTCACCGGGTCGCGGGGCTGCGTGATACGCAGCGTCGGGGACAAGTCCTTCGTGGACTTCCTGCGCTCCATCGGCATGGACGTGGACGGATTTATGGCTCAGAAGGACCTGTCGTCCTACGTCTCCACGCCGCTCAAGGTGAACCTCAGCAAGGGCAGCTACAGCGACGGCATCCCCACGGCTCGCACCATAAAGGACCTCTACACCGACGGCTCGGGCTCGCTTTTCGGCGCCGTGCCGGAGAAGTCCAAGGTCACGCTGGTCACCCTGAAGAGGCAGGACATACGCGAGTCAAGCGGGGCCGCGATCCGCGACGTCACCGCCAAGATGGCGAAGGAAGAGGAGGACGGGTACAAGTACTCCATTCTGCTCTGCATCTCCTGCGCAGGGCGGTTCATGGTGATGGCCGACGACAGCGACCTTGAGGGCAAGACCCTGCTGGAGAACATGCCGGAGGGAGTGAACATGGCCGGCGTTTACGCGTTCGGCGAGATATGCCCGACGATGGTCACGGATGGCCGCGCCCTCAACCGGTTCCATAACGAGTCGATAACTATGTGCGCGCTGTAAAGGCGGCGCAGGGGGATATGTGAGTTGAGCGACGAGCCGACGACCGAGCGCGAACGCGAGCTCCTGGAGGAGAACCGCGCGGTCAAAGAGGAGAACAAGAAGCTTCAGCGCAGCTACCGCCGTCTAGAGAGCGACTACAAGCGCGCGGGCATAATGTACAAAAGCGCTGAGCGCCTGCGCGACTATAACGAGGCGGAAAGGAAGCTGCAGAACTTCTACAACTCCCTCCTGCTCAACGCGTGCGCCGACATGATCTTTCTGCTGGACGGCGAAAAGAAGGTCATGCTCGCCACGAACTCGTTCGTCGCGTTCCTCGGCAGCTCGGACCCCGCCGAGGTCATCGGCTCGTCATCGACGGAGCTCTTCGCTGCCCGACTCCCGGCCGGCATGTCCGAGGAGATACTCTCGAAGTGCGATTCGGTCATGGACACAGGCGAGCCGCTGCGCTACACTCAGACCCTGCAGAGCCTCGGAGGCGAAAAGATAACGGTCGACTGCAGCCTCTCCCCCGCCATAGACCAGGACGGCTACATGAAGGGCGTGGTGTTCGTAGCCCACGACGTGACCGCCATATCTCAGGCCAAGGAGAAGGCCGAGGAGGCATCCAAGGCCAAGGGCACCTTCCTGGCCAACATGAGCCACGAGATACGCACGCCGATGAACGCCATCAAGGGCATGAGCGACCTGCTTATGCGCACCGAGCTAGACGAAGTCCAGAGGAGCTACGTCAAGAACCTATCGAGCGCGTCGGGCGCTCTCCTGTCGATAATCAACGACATTTTGGACTTCTCCAAGGTGGACGCGGGCAAGATGGAGGTGAACGCCGTCCCCTACGACCTGTCCGTGATGCTGGCCGACATAGCCAGCATGATCAACGTCCGCGTGGCGGAGAAGGGCGGCCTGTGCTTCGTGACCGACGTCGACCCGACCCTGCCGAAGAACCTGATAGGCGACGACGTGCGGGTGAGGCAGATACTGCTGAACCTGCTGGGCAACGCCGTCAAGTTCACCCAGAGGGGGTACATCACGCTGCGCGTCCTGCGGGACTCCGACGCCGCGCCGGAGGACGGCAGCGTCAGCATCAGGTTCGAGATCGAGGACACCGGCTCCGGCATAAAAAAAGAGGACATCCCCAACCTCTTCACGGCCTTCTCGCAGATGGACGTGGTCAAGCACAGGGGCATACAGGGCACAGGTCTGGGCCTGGCGATAAGCCGCAAGCTGACGGAGCTCATGGGCGGCAGCATCAGCCTCAAGAGCGAGTACGGCAAGGGATCGATTTTTGCGTTTACGATCCCGCAAAAACTCGACGCGTCCAAGCCCGCCGACCCGATCGCCGCCGTGCGCTCGCCCGAGCTGCTGAAGGCCGCTGTGCTGGCCGACGACTACCTCTCCGACAACATCCGCCTCAAGCTGTCCAAGCTGGGAGTGGCGAGCGTCCCCGCCGCGCCCGACGGCCTCGCCGGCGTCCTAGCCGACGGGAGCGTGACCCACCTGATCTACGGCGCCAAGTTCGCTCCGGCCATTGACGCAGCGCCGAGCACCGGGGTGCAAAGAATCGTTGTGCTGGGCATGGGCGAGTCCAAGCCGGAGAGCGCCTCGCAAGGCGACGCCCTGTTCGAGCCGATTCTGCTGACCGCCCTGGCGCGCTGCCTAAACAAGTCGTCGGGCTCTGCCGAGGAGAGCGCCGCCACGGGCTCGGAGCTTGGCTCGTTCAGCGCCCCCAACGCGAGCGTGCTTGTGGTTGACGACAACGACATAAACCTGATCGTGGCCTCGGAGCTCCTGAAGCAGTACGAGATAGAGGCCGACACAGCCGAGAGCGGCGCCGAGGCCCTGGATATGGTCGGCAAAAAGCGCTATGACCTTATATTTATGGACCACATGATGCCAGGCATGGACGGCATAGAGGCGACGCAAAGGATACGCGCGCTGGGCGGCTGGGCGGCGGACGTCGCCATAGTGGCCCTGACCGCGAACGCTGTCTCCGGCATGAAGGAGATGTTCCTGGACAGCGGAATGAACGACTTCCTGAGCAAGCCCATAGAGCTGGACGACCTGGACAAGGTGCTGCGGACTCATCTTTTGCCGGATGCAGGGAAGGAGGAGAAGTAAAGAATGCTTTCCATAGAGGACGCAGTCCTGCCGAAGATGCCCGGCGCAGCCGAGGACGCGCTGAGGGAGTTCGTGAGGCGGCTGGTCAAGTCCGAGGGCGACAGCCTGGCCAGGGTGGTTTTGTTCGGCTCGGCGGCCAGGGGCGAGCAGGACGAGTGGTCGGACACGGACGTCTTCGTCCTGCTGCGCAGCGGCCCGATACCAGACGAGACCGTGGCCCGCATCTTCGCCACCGCCTGGAGCGTCAGCGCCGACGAGTACGGCATCGCCCCGTTCATAGAGGCCCCCGGCGGGCGCGGGCCGGTTCACAGGGCCATCGCCGAGGAAGGAGTAGTGCTCTACGACGCCGTCGGCAACGGAGAAAAAGAGGCCGTGGTGCCCATGACCGAGGAAGAGAGGAAGGCGATCGTCACAGGCCGCCTAGACAAAGCTGCTGAGGAGCTCTCGGCTGGCTATTACAATTTGGAGAAACACCCATCCGCCTCCGTGAGCCACGCCTACCACGCGCTGTTTCACGCTACACACGCGCTGTTCGCGGCGCATGGGATGTCGAAGAAGATCAAGACGCACAAGGGCTTGAAGTCCGTCTTTTACGACGAGTTCGTCCACACGGGCATGTTTCCTAGGGAGCTTGCCCACGCCCTGGGCAAGCTGGAGCGGATGCGCTATGACGGGGACTACAACATGGTCAGCGTGCCGCGCGGGGACGCGGCCTCGGCGTTGGATGAGGCCAGGGCGTTCGTGGCCAGAGCCGAGGCCATGATCGCGCCCTTGATTTAGTTCAGCGATCATTTCAGCTACCATTATATAGCTGTTAGCTGTTCGGCACCTAACTTTAGAATGATTGGAGCATAAAATCACATGAACCTCCTCGCTGTTTCGGCGCTGCTGTGCGCCACGTCCTTGGTTGTGGACGGCCTCTCGGCCAAATGGATATATCCGAGTTCGATAGTGTTCTATATTAGCACTAGCTGCTATTCGCCGCTCAAGGGCATGGTCATGCTGGCCGCCCACTCCGCCCT
>JAISUL010000047.1 GCA_031272145.1 Synergistaceae bacterium | reverse complement strand
CAAAAGTACGCCGCGTTCAAGAATACCAGCCATAGAAGCGCCTTTGTAAATACCTTCAATGATTACAAACCTCCTCTTATCGGTCTTACGCCCCGCGCTTTATGGGGTGCGAGGCGCTTGACGTCCTGGTCCTGACCGATGCGAATCTCGGCGTCCCTATAGCGCCAAATCTGCGCCGTGCCGTTGTGGAATATCAGCAGGTGCTCGTGAAACCGCCGTTTAAGCTGGCTGGCCAGCCGTGCCCTGTCGCCGCTTAGCGGCAGTGACCTGCACTCGACTATCTGGAAGCCCTGCTTTTCGGCGATCACGTACATGGGCACGCCGTCGAACTCCACTGGCTCGCGCGTCTTGGCGTTGTTCCAGCCTAGGCAGTCTATGAACAGGTCTTTGAACCTGCGCTTTTTGACGCACTCGGCGAACTCGGATTTTGTTGTGCGCATGGTTTACAAAACTCCTCTCACGCAATAAGCCCCATCGAGCAGACGATCTGCGCGCAGTTTGACTCCATCCCCTCGGTCATGTCGCACAGCGTTCCCTCGTCATGCAGCGACGTCAGGAGCTCGGCCAGGCCCTGGTCGTCGATGCCGCTTCGCATCTGGCGCGACAGGGCGTCGCGGGCGGCTTCCTTCATCGGGTGGTTGTATATGGCGTCGAGCGCCTGCTTCAGCTCCTGAGGGGCGAAGAGCGGGTTCTCCTCGGCGAAGCGCGTCATACGGTCGTAGACTCGGCGTTTGACGCTGTTTCTCCCGCCCAGCGTGCCGCCGATCGACGTCGTCTCCTTTTGGATTTCACGGACGCCCTTTTCCACCAGCTCGTGATGCCCATCAGACTTTGGCAGCGCCGGCGTATCATAAGCGCACTCGGCGGCCTCCAGTATCTCGTACTGTGCCTGAGTCACGACCTTGCCCGCTCTGTCTACGATGGCCAGTGCGTCGTTGTTCTCGTTGGTGCGGGCGTAGACGATAACCCCGTCCCTTATTCCGGCCTTTGCGCTGAAGACGCGGTTTGGCATGTTTTCGACCTTGGCCTTGACGCCTGGGTGGGCTTCGGTCGCGTTCTTCCATATTTGGTAGGCGTAGCTGGCCAGGTCGACCTCTCTGTCGCCCTCTTCGTCGAGTATGCCGGCTTTTTCGCTGTAGAGGTCGGCGATGTTCACGGCGTCGCCCTCGAAGAACACCTCGTCCGAGCCAACGACCTCGGCGTTTTGAGATATGCGCGTGGCCAGCTTCTCTCTGAGGCCGATTATCCGCTCTATCCCGTTCTCAGGCAGGAACGAGTAGCAGAATATCGTGTGAGCCTTTTGCCCCAGCCTGTCAACGCGCCCCGCCCTCTGTATCAGGCGCACTATCGCCCATGGCAGGTCGAAGTTTACGACCACGTGGGCGTCCTGAAGGTTCTGTCCTTCGCTGAGCACGTCGGTCGTCACCAGCACCCTGATTGGGTTGGCCGGCTGCGGGTGGCCGTTGCTGACTGGGCTGAAGCGGGCTACTGTGTCAATTATATTTGTGCTGCTGCCCACCGCCACGTCGACGCCCTCGACCCCGCGCCCGCGGAGCGTCCGGCATACGTACTCGGCAGTGTCGGCGAACTGAGTAAACACCAGCACTTTGTCCCCTTTATGCTCTCCTGAGGTGAGCAGTTTATAAAGGGCGTCGATCTTCCTGTCCTCGTCGGGTCGCCATGCTCCGGCCTTGGCTATTATGCCGAGCAGCGCCCTGTTGTCCGCCAGCAGCGCTTCGGCCAGACTCTTGGTGTCGAAGAGCGAGCTCCGTATCCACTGGAAGCTTTGCTTATGCTCGTTCAAAAATTTGTCATAAAGCACAGCTGCCATTGCTTTGGGGTCGGATGCCCCCTTTATGCCAAGGCTGTCCTCATCGTCATCCGAGTCCGAGTAGATGTCCACCGGCACGGACTGGGACACGGGCAGCGAGCCCCCAAGCTCTATGGCGCGCAGGAAGATGTAATTTCGCATGACGTGCCGTGAAAGCGACAGCAGGAAGGAGTATCCGCAGCTCTCCAGCCGCTTGTACAGCGTGGTGCGGCAAAAACCTATGACCCTCCTGCCGGCGCGCGACAGGTTGTTGATGATGCCCTCTTCCTCTTTGTTGGCCTGGCTGTCGTCCTCCAGAAGGTACTCCGACAGCCCGTACCTAGGCAGTGCCAGGCCGTCGATGGCGTCCACGACTTTTTCAGCGTAGAGGGCGGAGTATTGGTCGTTGTCGCCCCCGAAGGCGAACTCCACGCGCTTGGGCACTCGGTCTGGGAAGAACGACCGTTCTCCGGACGCGAACGACAGGTACCTGCGCCCCGTGGCCTCGTCAGTGTGGGCGTAGTTGTGCTTAATAAAGCTCCGAGTGCGCCGCACTAGGTACAGTTTCATGACCTCGCGCCAGTCGTCAGCGTAGGCGCTCTTCTCGAAGGCGCTGATAGTCCTTGGGTTTGTGCCAGGGTGCTTGAGCGCAAACCTATGTGCTCCGCCCAGGGACTCGATATAGCGCTCTGGCGTGACGCCGAGGTCGCAGTCGTCCGGCAAGAACAGCCTAAGCTGGCTGGCCAGGTCCGCGTATGACTTGTTGTAAGGCGTGGCGGACAGCAGGATGACGTGGCTCTCGTTTGCGGCGATGTACTCCTTGAGGGCGCGGTACGCCTTGCCGAGGCTGTTGCGGAAGTTGTGGCTCTCGTCGACTATGACCAGCCGATAGCGGCGCAGGTTGGGCAGAACCGACGTCAGCATGCTGTGAGAGACGACTTTTGCGTGTAGGCCGTACTTCTCCACGTAGCCCTCCCACATCTGGACGAGGTTCTTCGGGCAAGTGACAAGCGTGTTGTAGGAACGGTCGTCCTCAAGCGTCTTTGCCACGGCGGAGGCCGTGATTGTCTTGCCTAATCCGACGACGTCGCCGATCATGACGCCGTGCCTGACGCTCAGGTGGTGCGCTGCTATCTTGACCGCCGCCTGCTGAAAGTCCAGCAGCTCCTTGGCGAACTCCCGCGGCAGCGGGTACCCAGCCATGCCTATCCGCGCCTCTTGGCTCATGTGATAGGCCATCTTGAGGTATATCAGGTAAGGCGGTATCAAGTCCGGCCTAGCCCAGCTGTTTTCGAGGACGTTGATCAGGTCTTCCGTTATGTCCATGCACCAGCGGTCGCACCAGCGCTCGTTGAACCACCTGTCGAGCTTGGCGGCTGCGTCCTGCTCCAGCACGTCAACGTTCAGCTCGCCCTGCTTGGACAGGCCGGCCAAAGTGAAGTTGCTGCTGCCCAGAAGCCCCAACGTCGGGGTTACGCCGCCGGCGGCGTGAGTCAGGTAGAGCTTGGCGTGAAGCTGGTGCCTCAGGAAGAGCTTTACAACCACCCGTCCGGATTTAAGCTGCCTCAGGAGCGTCTTGAGGGTGTTCTCGTCCGCCTGAGTTGGGTTGCCGTAGGTCAGCTGCTCGGCCAGCTGCGCGGCCAGATCTCGACGGCGCATGTTTGCCTTTGCGCCGTCTATCCGCAGGTCGTCTGGGTCAGAAAACTCCTCGATGATCTCTTCCCGCGGCGTCTTCGTCATACCGACCAGCAGCCGGCAGTAGCGGAGCGGGCGTTGCTCTCCTTCCTGCACGGAGGCGCCGGTCAGCTTGTCCACGGCGTCGAAGGCCATGCCCCAGCCGCGCAGGTTGAAGTACCCGACGCAGCAGTCCAGGCGGCACGCTCCGTCCATGTGCTTAGAGAACCCGTCCGAGAACTGGTGCTCTATGTTGTCATAAATTGTCGGCATATCTGCTTACCTCAGCCGTTACGAGCGCGGCGCTGGCAGCGGTGGCGTCCCTGATGCTGGCCATAGCCATCATGGCAAAGCCTATCGTGGCGGCGAGCATAGCGGCGCATATGGCGATCTGCGCCCAAAGCGACGTGCGAAGGCTGTTCTTTACCTCCTTTATCTCGCCGCGCATTTCATCAGCGCGCTCCTTGTTGAACTCCTCGGCGCGGCCTAGCTTCTCGTCGTAAAGGCTGGTCTCCATGCTCGCTCTTTCTCCTTTCGGTTGCACTCTTGGGGTCGGGGGCTATGACCCCAAGGCTACTTCCTGGTCTCTGCGAACGCGAAGCTGAGAAACAATCCAGCCAACAGCGCCCCTATGACTATGCCCCCACAGTATAAGACGAAGGTCGCGCATTGCCTCGGCGTGCCTTGCCGCGATGCGAGCCTTGCGCTCCCTGCTGCGCTCCTCGTAAAGGCTGGTCTCCATGTTCGCTTCGCCTCCTCGCACCTACTCTATCCCCGCATGACCCACCAGCAAACCCCGCCTCCCAGCAGGGCGCCTACGGTCCCGACGGCCAGCCACTTCACGGCGTCCTGCCACGCATTCGGCTGGGGCCGGCGGCGGCGCGGGCGGCGCTTGACGGTCTGCGTCGGGTCGGCCTGAGGCTGGTCGGCCTGAGAGCGCTCGGTCTGAGGCCCATCGCTCTGAGACCGCTCCGGCGGCGGAGAAGGCGGAGCGTCTGCTCTGGGTGCGTTCGACTTGCCGAAGAACGCGGCGTCGTATATTATTCGCTTCTTCGGCCTGCTCAGCGCCCTGTAGGCCTCCACGACCTCGCTGTAGAGCATAGTGCTCTGTTTTCCGGCCACGTCCGGGTGGCACAGTTTTATCAGCTGCCGGAAGCTCGCCTTTATCTCGCTCGGCGAGGCCGTTTTGGAGACTCCCAAGACCTCATAATAGTTTTTGCGGAACATATCTTCTCTTCTTATTTAACGGGGTTCGTCAGGTGCTCGAAGCCCGTTATGCCGCACTCGGCGACGTCGCCGTGGTTTATCTGGACGGCCCTCGGCGTGCCGGTGAAAAGCACGTCGCCGGCCTCCCACTTGAACACCTTCGAGTGAAACGCCACGAGGAAGTCCGGCGGGAACGTCATGTTCGACACGAAGTTCTCGGCGTGGACTGCGCCGTTCAGTATGGTCTGCACCTTCAGGGCCGACACGTCGGGTATCTCGTCGGGCGTGACTACGTGAGGGCCGAAGCTGAAGAACGTCGCGAAGCTCTTGACGTGGGTGAGGTAGCGCGGGTTGAGGCGCAGGATGTCCTCGGCGGTCATGTCCAGCACGGTCGTGAAGCCCGCCACGTAGTCGAGCCAGTTTTCCCTCTCGATGTTCTCGCAGTCCCTGCCTATGATGACGCCAAGCTCTGCCTCGGCGGTCGTCTTTTGGGACTGGGGCGGGATGCGTATCTCGTCGCCGCAGCCCACGATGGTCGTCGCCGGCTTGAAGAAGCTGGCCGGTATGCCGGTGGGAGTCCTCTCCGCGAGGTCGCCAGCGTGGTCGGAGTAGTTCAGCCCTATGCCGAAGAGCTTCGTCGGGTGGCGGTACGGCGGCGCGTAGACCGGGGCCGTGACGCTGGTCAGCTTGGCTACCTCCGCTCTCCCGTGCTCCGCGTACCACTTGGCCATGCAGGGAAGCGAGCCGCCCCGTATCAACTCGAAGAGGTCGGTCTCCCACGAGAGGCCGAGCCGCTCGTTCACGTCCCCGATCGGCACGACGCCGCCGCCGGACGCTATCCCTCCGACCTCAGCCCCGTTGAGCTTTATTGTCGCTAAACGCATATTGAGCACCCCCTGGGGTTGGAAACCCCGTGAGAGTATATAATATGGGCGCGTAATTATTTTAAGGAGGCAGTTCCATGTTTCCGTTCTTTTTTGATCCGACCATGCTGCTCTTGATCCCGGCGGTGCTCTTCGCTGGGTGGGCGCAGATGAAGGTCAGCTCCACGTTCAACCGGTTCAGCCAAGTCACGACGCGGCGGGGCCTGACGGCGGGGCAGGTGGCGCGCGAGCTGCTGAACGGCTTCGGCCTGAGCTCCGTCCGCATCGAGCACGTCTCTGGCAGCCTGACCGACCACTATGACCCGCGGACTAGGGTGCTCGCCCTCTCGGACTCGGTCTACGGCAGCGCCAGCATCGCAGCTATCGGCGTGGCGGCTCACGAGGTCGGGCACGCCGTTCAGCACGGGGTGGGCTACGAGCCCCTGGCCCTGCGCAACGGCATCGCCCCGGTCGCAGGCGTCGTCTCGAACGTCGCCCTCCCGCTGTTCTTCATCGGCTTCCTGTTCCAGGGCGCGTTCCTGATGAACCTTGGGATATTCCTGTTCCTCGGGGTTCTCGCGTTCCAGCTTATAACCCTGCCAGTGGAGTACAACGCGAGCTCGCGCGCCATCGCCATGCTCGAGAGGACGGGCGACCTGAGCGCGGACGAACTGGGTGGCGCGAAGCAGGTGCTCTCCGCCGCGGCCCTGACCTACGTCGGCGCGACCCTGATGGCCGCGCTGCAGCTGGTGCGGCTGCTCCTCCTGCGAAACTCTAGGAGCAGAAATTAGGTAAAACTCGCTCTTGACTCCCGGCAGAAAATCCTGCATACTAAGGTCACCTGATCAGGTCTTGGCACCTGGTGCTAGCAGGGGGGCGCAGTGGGGCGCAGGGGGGCGCTGGGGGGCGCAGGGACAAAAGGGGCGTTTTAGCGTTATTACTGGCTTTACTACTGGGGGTGTGGGGCATCAAATCTGAGCGGAAGTTTCGGCAGGAGCGGCTTGCGCGGCTCATCGACAAGAACCCGATGGCCACGGACGAGGAGCTGGCTTTGTCCCTTTCCGTGAGCGTCGGCACTGTGCGGCTCGACCGCGCTCTGCTGGGCGTGCCGGAGCTTCGCGAGAGGATTCGCCGCATGGCCCGCGAGGCCGGCGACAAGCTGAAATCCCTCAGCCAGAGCGAGATCGTGGGAGACCTCATCGAGCTTGAGCCCAACCGCTTGGCCATCTCCGTGATGCGCACCGCGCGCGACATGGCCACATGCGCCTCGGACTTCATATCCGACCGCTACGTCTACGCTCAGGCTGGCTCTCTGGCCGTGGCAGTCATAGAGGCGGCCTCCGTGATGGTGGAGTCCATGAGGGGCAAGTTCAAGAAGTTCGCCCGCGTAGGCGACGTCCTAGTGGCCAGGGCAAAGGCCGGGGCGGAGCGCGACGGGCGGCGCATCGTGAGCGTCAGGACGAGGGTCGGGACGGAGGAGATCTTCGTGGGGCGCTTTATAATGGAGATTTCATCATAATGGGGATGGGAAAAATCACAATCGCGCTCGACGCGATGGGCGGGGACAACGCGCCGAAGGAGATATGCGCCGGAGCGGTCATGGCCTGCGAAAAGTTCGGCGACCTTGAACTGGTTCTGACCGGCGACTCGGAAAAAATAAGGCCGCACCTGGCCCGCGCGTCCCAGTCCGCATCCAGCCGGCTCCGCGTCGTGCACGCCGACGAGGTCGTGGCGATGGACGAGCAGCCGACCCTCGCGATACGCAAGAAGCGCCGGTCGAGCATGAGGCTTGCCATGGAGATGGTGAGGAGCGGCGAGGCGTCGGGCTGCCTCTCGGCGGGGAACACCGGTGCCATCGTGGCCGGCGGCGTGCTGGTCGTAGGGCGGCTGCCCTCGATAGACCGCCCCGCTCTGGGCGTGCCTCTGCCCACCATAAGGCGCTGGACGTTCCTCTTGGACGTGGGCGCGTCCATCCGCTCGAAGCCTCTTAACCTCTATCAGTACGCCCTGATGGGAAACGTCTACTCAAAAAAAATAATCGGCGTCGACGAGCCGGAGGTTGCCCTGCTCTCCAACGGCACCGAGGAGATAAAGGGCGACGAGGCCGTGATGGAGGCGCGGGACATGCTGGCCAAGAACGGCTCGATAAACTTCACCGGCTACGTCGAGGGGGACGACGTGCCCTGGGGCAGGGCCGACGTGGTCGTGTGCGACGGGTTCATGGGAAACGTCATTCTGAAGTTCGGGGAGGGCCTCATGCAGGGAGCTGGAACCATCATCTCCGAGGAGATGGGGCGGCGCTTTCTGCCGAAGATCGGCCTCCTGTTCATGCTGCCGATGGTGCGGGCGCTTCGTGCCAGGTTCGACTACCAAAAGTACGGAGGCACGCCCCTGCTTGGCGTGAACGGCACAGTCGTGAAGGCGCACGGCCGGTCGAAGGCCTCCGCAATTTTCGGGGCTCTGTCGGCCGCGCGCGACTTCATAATGAAGAGCGGAGTACAGCAGATAAGGGAGGCACTCGAGTAGATGAACAGGGTCTGCGAGCTTTTGGGTACGAAGTACCCGGTGGTGCAGGGCGCGATGGCGTGGGTTGCCGACGCGAAGCTCGCGTCTGCCGTGAGCAACGGCGGAGGTCTTGGCATAATAGCGGGCGGGGCGATGCCGCGCGACCTGCTTGAGAAGGAGATATTAGCCGCGAGGGAGATGACCTCCCGTCCCTTTGGCCTGAACATAATGCTCATGTCCCCGACCGCGCCCGACGCCCTCGACCTCGCCGAGAAGTACAATGTGCCAGTCGTGACGACCGGCGCTGGGGCTCCAGGCAAGGTGCTGAGCCGCCTGAAGCCGCTCGGCACGGTGGTCATCCCGGTCGTCGCGTCCGTGGCCGTGGCGGTGCGGGCTGCCCGGCAGGGCGCGGACGCGGTCATAGCCGAGGGCATGGAGGCCGGAGGGCACATAGGCGACCTCACGACGATGGTGCTGATACCTCAGGTCGTCTCCGCCGTGTCGGTCCCCGTGATAGCGGCGGGCGGCATAGCGGACTCGCGCGGCGTCGCGGCGGTGTTCGCGCTGGGCGCCGAGGGAGTACAGCTCGGCACGCGCTTCGTCTGCTGCTCCGAGTGCACGGCTCACGAGCGGTTCAAGCAGGCGATACTGGACGCGCGCGACAGGAGCACGGTCATAACTGGCCGCTCGGCTGGGCACCCCGTGAGGTGCATACACAACAAGCTGACGGCCGAGTTCGAGAGGCTTGAGGCTCAGGGCGCGCCAATAACTGACATAGAGAAGCTCGGCGCCGGCAAGCTCCGCGCCGCCGTCGTCGACGGGGACGTCGAGTGGGGCTCTGTGATGGCCGGCCAGTCCGCCGCGATGGTAAACGACGTCAAGCCGGCCAAGGAGATAATAGAGGGATTATTCAGGGGTATTAGTACCTCTGACTGTGGGGTGATAAGTTGACTTACGCTTTTTGTTTTCCTGGCCAAGGTGCGCAGGAGGTCGGCATGTGTCGGGATATTTACGAGGCCTTCCCGTCGGCCAGGGACGTGTTCGAGGAGGCCGACTACGCCCTCGAGATGAACCTGACCAGGACCATATTCGACGGCCCTGAGGAGGAGCTCCGCCTGACCGAGACGACCCAGCCCGCGATCATGACCGCCTCCATCGCCGTGCTGCGCGCGCTGGAGAGGGAGATGGGGGTGCGAGTGGCCCCCGTCTGCGGCGCCGGGCACAGCTTGGGCGAGTACACGGCTCTGGTCGCGGCCGGATCAATAGCGTTTCAAGACGCGGTGAGCCTAGTAAAGAAGCGCGGCGCCTGGATGCAGGAGGCCACGCCTGAGGGCACCGGCTGCATGGTCGCACTGATGGGCATAGAGCCTGAGGACGTGATAGCCGCATGCTCCGAGGTGGCGCCTAACATGGAGTGTCAGGTGGCGAACTTCAACTCGCCTGGCCAGACGGTTATCTCGGGCATCACCGAGTTCGTCGACAAGGCCGTGGCTATGGCAGCAAAGAAGGGCGGCTCCCGCGTGAAGTCCGTGACCCTGAACGTCAGCGCCCCGTTCCACAGCCGCCTGATGATGCCCGCGGCAATCAAGCTTCGCGACGAGTTCGAGCGCTGCCGCTGGAAGCCCGCAGTGTGGCCCGTCATATCGAACGCCGAGGCCGCGCCCGTTTCGTCCGTAGACGACATAAAGAGGGCCCTGTTTGAGCAGACCTACAGCCCAGTCAGGTGGGTCGAGACCGTCGGGAAAATGGCCGACGGCTTCGGCGTGGGCGTGTTCCTTGAGCTAGGGCCAGGCAACGTGCTTTCATCTCTGAACAAGCGCTGCCGCAAGGGAATAACAGTGATGTCCGCCGACGCGCCCGACAAGCTCGAGGCGATAGCAAAACTGATAGAGAAGGGTGAGGCGTGATGGGACGTCTTGCACTGGTGACAGGTGCGTCGAGGGGCATAGGCCGCGCTGTGGCCATTACGCTGGCTGGGCACGGCATGGACGTCGCCGTGTGCTACAAGAGCAACGCTGAAATGGCCGACGCCGTGTGCGCGGCTGCGGAGGGCGCCGGCGTGAGGGCGAAGGCGTTTCAGGCCGACGTGAGCAGCCCTGAGTCCGTCGACGCGCTCTTCAAGGAGGTCAAGGAGTCGATGGGGCCTGTCTCCGTGCTGGTGAACAACGCCGGCATAGCGCGGGACAACCTGCTGATACGCATGAAGACGCGCGAGTGGGACGAGGTCTTGGCTTCCGACCTGAGTTCGGCGTTTTACTGTGCGCGCGCTGCACTGCGCGACATGGTGAAGGCGCGCTATGGCCGCGTCGTGTGCGTGGCCTCGGTGGTTGGGCTTGTCGGCAACGCCGGGCAGTGCAACTACGGCGCTGCGAAGGCCGGGCTTATCGGTTTCGCCAAGTCCGCCGCGCGGGAGTACGCCGGCAAGGGCGTAACGGTGAACGTCGTGGCGCCTGGCTTCATAGACACGGATATGACCGGCGTCATCTCGGAGGACTCCCGCACGGCGCTCTTGGCTCAGATTCCCGTCGGGCGTCTGGGCCGTCCGGAGGACGTGGCCGAGGTCGTGGCGTTTCTGGCCTCGGACGCGAGTGCCTACGTGACTGGGCAGGTTTTGGCCGTCGACGGCGGCATGACCATGTGCTAGCGTATGGCGCTAGCGCGTATTAGCATTAAAGGAGGTGAAATGTATGAAGCGTGAAGAGGTTATGAACAGGCTCAAGGAAATCATCGTTGACCGCCTCGACGTTGACGCTGCGCAGATCGTGCCTGAGGCGTCCTTTGTGGAGGACCTCGGCGCCGATTCGCTTGACATCGTCGAGCTGATAATGGGCATCGAGGAGGAGTTCGACATCGAGATCCCCGACGAGGACGCCGAGAAGCTGACCACGGTCGGCGAGGCCATGAACTACACTCTCGGCAAGATCGGCGTCGAAGACTAGGCGGCTAGGGGCTTATGCCCCCTTGGCGGGCTTTACTTACTTGCCCCCGTGGGGGTTTACACCCCTCCGCTTTCGGAGGAGCACATGAGACGAGTTGTCATAACGGGCCTGGGGCCTGTGGCCCCGACGGCGTTCGGCAAGGACGCCTTCTGGAAGGCCCTTCGAGATAAAAAGAACGGTATAGGGCCGCTGACGACTGTTGACCTCGGCGACTGCCCCGTGACGTTCGGCGCTGAGATACGCGGCTTTGAGCCGACGCGCTGGATGGACGGCAAGGAGGCGCGGCGCTCGGACAGGGTGATTCAGTTTGCCGTGGCCGCAGCGTCGCTTGCCGTCGAGGACGCCAAGCTGGACACGTCGTCGCTCGACCCGTACAAGCTGGGCGTCTACATAGGCAGCGGCCAGGGCGGCATCGAGACCTCGTTCAACAACTTCAAGACGATGCTTGAGAAGGGCTCGAGGCGCATAAGCCCCTACTTCATCCCGATGATGATCAGCAACATGTCCACGGCCTACGTCGCGATAAGGTTCAAGGCCAAGGGGCCGAACCTGTGCGTCGTGACTGCCTGCGCCACGTCGCTCCACAGCATGGGCGAGGCCTATCACGCGATAAGGCGCGGCGACGCCGACGTCATCCTTGCGGGAGGAACCGAGGCCGCGCTCCGTGCCATAAGCATAGCGGGCTTCGCGTCGATGAAGGCGCTTTCCACGCGAATGGACTCGCCTGAGACCGCGAGCCGCCCGTTTGACAAGACCCGCGACGGCTTCGTGATGGGCGAGGGCGCCGGCGTGCTGGTGCTGGAGGACGCGGAGCACGCGGTTGCGCGCGGTGCCCACATTTACTGCGAGATGGTCGGCTACGGCACGTCGTGCGACGCCGGGCACATCACAGCCCCGGACGACGACGCGAGCGGCGCGGTTCACGCTACGAAGCGCGCCATTGAGACAGCCGGCTGGAGGCCTGAGGACGTAGACCACATCAACGCCCACGGCACTGCCACGCCGCTCAACGACAAGTCCGAGGCAATAATGATACACAAGGTGTTCGGAGACAGGGCAAAGGACGTCGTAGTAACGTCCACCAAGTCGATGATAGGCCACTGCCTCGGAGCAGCCGGCGCGCTCGAAAGCATAGCGGCGATTCAGGCGATCGAGGAGGGGTATATCCACCCGACTCTGAACTACTCGACGCCCGACCCCGACTGCGACCTGAACATAGCCACCGGCGACGGGGTGTTCAAGAGCGTCAACCGCGTTCTTGTGAACGGCTTTGGCTTTGGCGGCCACAACGGGGTTCTGGCCTTCCAAAAATGGAACGCATAGACGGAACTCAGTCGCTGATGGCATTTCAGCGCAGGCTCGGGTACTTCTTCCACGACGACTCGATTTTGTCTGCCGCTCTGTGCCACGCGTCCTACGCGTATGAGCACGGGCTTCCCGTCAACAACGAGCGTCTGGAGTTCCTGGGCGACGCGGTGATGGGGGTGGTTGCTGCCCACGTGCTGTACGAGACGTTTCCCGAGGCGTCCGAGGGGGAGCTTACGCGCCGCAGGGTCGAGCTAGTGCGGGGCGAGGCCCTGACCGACTGGGCGGACGAGCTGGAGATCGCGCTGGTGCTGAAGTGCGGCAAGTCCCTGAAGGACCCCTCGTCGTCGTCGATATTCGAGGACGCTATGGAGGCCGTGGTAGGTGCCGTCTACCTTGACGGCGGCTTTGACGCGGCCTCCCGCGTTATCCGCCGCCACCTGGCCACGGCGAAGGTGGGCGAGAGCGAGAGCGCCAAGTCGAAGCTTCAGGCGCTCCTGCAGGCCCGAGGAATGGAGCTTCCGAGTTACAGGCTCTTATCTGCCGATGGCCCGTCCCACGCCCCGATGTTCCGAGTGAGCGTCTCCGCCGCAGGCCGCACGTGGGAGGGCACCGGCACAAGGCGCAAAAACGCCGAAGCCGAGGCCGCCGCCAAAGCCGTAGAGGACCTGACGGAGGAGGAGGAGTAAGAAAATCCAGAACTCCTTACGCGTGAGTATTGACAGTGCCCGGAAGCTCTGCTAAGCTCTTATCGAAGTCCGTAAGCGGGGATGTGACGCCGCCGTGTGTTTTAGCGGCCTCCTTCCAGAGCCCTGCGGACTTCGCTGTTCCAAAATTGCAACACTTTGAGGATGAGCTATCCCCCATCTCGAAGGGAGTTATGTTATGTCTTACTACGAAAAGTTGAAGTTTCTCCTCAGCCTGCTGGCCAACGGCGAGACCAGCGAGGCATGGCGCTCGTGAAGGGAAAGCTTGCCCACATGACTGGCAGGGCTGCCGTCGTCTCCAACACAAACGCCGAGGCCGGGCGCATGGACTACGGCACTGTCAAGACTTTGCTGAGCCTGTCCGCAGCCGGCAGGCACGATGAGTTCTGGCGCTGCGCCACCACGGGGGGGGGACGTTAGCGGGGAACTAGTTCCCATCGCTTTCAACGACAAAGAGCTCTCAGTCGTACTGTCCAAGATCATCCGGGACAACATGCCCTTCTTCTACGGCGCGTCTGGCCTCGTGGAGTTTTACCCTGAGTTCGCGTTTATGGGAGCCCAGAGCTTCCCATCCCAGATATTTACCCTTCTTAAAATGAACGGCAAGGTCGCCGATGAAAGCGTCATCCCCGTTAACTCGCTGGGCGGCGGCGAGGAAGCGGCCAAGCTGGCGGCGCTGTTTGACCGCTACGGCTCGGACAAGGCCGCTGCACACGACTACACCCCGATATATTGCGAAATCCTGAGCGCGCTCCGCCAGAAGCCCGCCCCTACGATCCTGGAAATAGGCCTCGGCACGAACAACCCGAACAAAGTCTCGACCATGGGGGCGGGAGGCAAGCCCGGCGCGTCGCTGAGGGCGTTCAGGGATTTTCTGCCGAACGCCATGGTCTACGGAGCGGACGTCGACACGGACATACTCTTCACCGAGGAGCGAATCAAGACTGCCGCGGTAGACCAGACAGTCCCGGACAGCTTCGCCGGCATGACCGACGCGCTTGGCTGCCGTTCCTTCGACTTGATCATCGACGACGGCCTCCACACGACTCTGTCCAACCTGAACACGCTGATATTCGCCCTGCCCTCGCTGAACGCCGGAGGTTACGCGGTCATCGAGGACATAGCCGGCGGCAGCGTCCTAGCGTGGCAGATAGCGCGGTGCTGCCTAGACGCGGCGAAGTACGAGGCCCGCTTAATCCGGTGCGTAGGCGCCCACGCGTTCGTGGTCAAGAAGCGTGGGGAACCACTGGGAGAGCAGGCTCCCCAATGGACGCAAGCTGACTATCCCAATGCCCGAACTTGAAAAAACTCTTCATTTAGGGCTTGACAGCGTTCGGCAGGTCTGCTAAGCTCCTCTCGAAGTCCGTAAACGGGACGTAGCTACTGGTCTCTAACGAGGCGTCAGCGCTCGTCGAGTGCCCTGCGGACTTCGTTCTTTTCAACGTCGCAATGTTCACGACTTCGATTGTGTAGATTTTGTTGTTATTGCCTGGGTTGGCTGATTCTTTCACGGTTATCTTGACCGGAATATATTCACCATTAAATTCCATAAGAACACCAAACCGATGAACGCATTTGATGTTTTTATCCTCAGGAATATGAGCCTCTTCCCTATGGAGCGTCGCCCGCGCGAAGAGCGCGTCAACGTTGGCTATGGCGTGAACATGCGCAGCGGCCAGAACTGACTTACCCAAAGCCTTTCCGCTGCGCATCTTGCGCAAAGACTTCCCAGACACGACGCCAGACAGCCCGAACTTCTCGTTCGTCAGCGTCTTGCCGATGACACCGGCCTTGTCCAGTTCCGCCTCAGCCTCGGCGAAGCTGCGCGCCGACCTCGGCATAACCGCCCGCTCCGCCGCCTCGCGCCTGATGTTCTCATCGACACCAATGTCCTCACCTCTGAGGCCATTATACCACGTTTAGGGTTTGACTTCTTTAGGACTCATGCCCCCTCAGAGAACCTCCGCCAGAACCTCCTCAGGCGCTCGCCGATCTGCCTCTCGTACCCAAGAACCCCAGGGGTGTAATACCGCCTCTGCTCCTCCATGTACTTTTGCGGCAGCCAGTGGCGCGGGTCGTCGTGGGGGTAGAGGTATCCGCTGCCGTCGGGCTTCAAATGGTGGGGAACCGGCTGGAGCTCGCCTTTTTCTATCTCGGCGAGCGCCTTGTCCACGGCTAGGTACGCGCTGTTGCTCTTAGGCGCCGAGGCAAGGTACACTACGGCCTCCGCTAGGATTATCCGCGCCTCGGGGAGGCCGGTCATGTCCGCTGCGTACGCCGCCGCCGCCGCTATCGGAAGCGCCGACGGGTCGGCCAGGCCTATGTCCTCGGCGGCCAGAATCAATATCCTCCGGCATATGAACCTTATATCCTCGCCCCCGGCCAACAGGCGCGCCAGCCAGTAGAGCGCCGCGTCCGGGTCGGAACCACGCACGCTCTTTATCATCGCCGAGATCATCGAGTAGTGGTCGTCGCCCTTGCGGTCGAAGCGTATGTTCGCGCTCCCGACCGTCCGCAAGACCGCCTCCTCCGTCAGAACCGACCCGCCGGTCGCCGCCACGAACGACGCCGACGCCTCCAGCCGCGTCAAGGCCTGCCTCACGTCGCCGCCGCAAGAATCGGCTAGAGCGGTCAGCACTTCATCCGAGGCCGAGACCTCAAGGTCGCCTATTCCCCTCTCGCGGTCGCTCACGGCACGGCGGAGCAGCGGCAGTATCTCCTCCGCCGACAGGGGCTTCAGGTCGAACACCACCATGCGCGACAGCAGGGTCTTGTTTATCTCGTAGCGGGGGTTCTCCGTGGTCGTCCCGATCAAAATCAGGTCGCCCCTCTCGACCGACGGGAGCAGGGCGTTCTGCTGGGAGCTGTTGAAATGGTAAAGTTCGTCCACGAACGCCAGAGCGGACACGCCGCCGCCCATAGCTTTTATATTCTTTGCCTCCGACACGAGGTCGCGGAGCTCGGCGACCTTGGCTGTGACGGCGTTGATCTCAAGCAGACTGCGCCCAGTGCTCTTGGCCATCAGGCGCACCAGCGTGGTCTTTCCGACGCCGGGCGGCCCGTAGAGGATGCAGCTTGGAATCCGTCCGGCCTCGATGAGGCTGCGCAGCGGCGCCCCCTCGGCCATCAGGTGCCTCTGCCCGCAGTACTCGTCGAGGGTTCGCGGGCGCATCCTCTCGGCGAGCGGCGTGTCAGGGTTCTTCATAGTACTTGGCCATGAAGCCGGCCAGCGAGTCGAAGCGCTCCGTCGCGTCCCTAGCCCATGCCTCGCCGGTATGCCCTATGATTATCGACTGGATGCCTGCCCGCTGCGCAGCCCAGAGGTCGTAGACCGAGTCCCCGACGACCGTGCAGTC
>JAISUL010000044.1 GCA_031272145.1 Synergistaceae bacterium | reverse complement strand
CCCCGCGATGAGCACCTGGCTGCCGTCGGTGATGGGGTAGCAAAAGCGGGTAAAGGGGGCTTAGTAGGCCCCCTTACTCGTGGTCAACTCGCAAAATTCTCCACGATCCCATCCACCTCCGCGGCCTTGTACGCCGTGCCGCAGCACCAGTGGGCGTCCCCTGACCCGTTGACTGCCTCCACCCACTCCTCCAGCGCCTTGCGCTTCGCCTCAGATTCAGGGCTTTTTTCCCCTTTCATCTCAAGCACGAGGTGCCGGCCGTTCGTCAGCTTCACGATGAAGTCCGGGTAGTACTTTCTCGTCAGGCCGTCCGGCGCGATGTAGGTTATCTCAAATCCAAGGTGGTCGTTCTTCACCCACGCCGCCACGTTCGAGTTGTTGTCCAGCTTGTCGACAGCAGCCGCCTCCAGCGCGCTGTCGACTACGCAGTGGTTTATGTGGGATTTCTGCGTATACTCAGTCGGCTTGGACGTGTACCACGCCTTCATGTCGCCGGTCGATCGAGTTCTCTTGCCAGGCGCGAAGATCGGAACGGGGTTCTCCGTCGCTTCTAGCCTGATGAAGCTCAAGAGGTGGCTGACAAGGCTGTTCATGTTCATCATAATCATAAGCCGCCGGCGCAGCGGGTCTTGGTTGAACAGGGCCGGCACGATGTTGACGCTGCCCGCTCCGCGCGTCAGGTAATCTTCCACCAGATGAATGACCTGGCCGAGCAGCGCGAACCTAGTCGCCTTGTCCTTCCACGAATACTGCGCCTCCTCGTAGACCCGCGCCGCGGCCTCGAAGACCAAGCGCTGCATCCTAAGGTTGGCCTCGAGCTTCTGCATGTCAATCACGTTGCACCTGCTTAGGTCGGGCTTGCCGTTCACAAGTGACGCGAGATCGGCGCGCAGCGGGGTCTTGTCCGCCTCCAGGGTTATCTCGTCTATCTTCGACGCGTCCAGAGTCAGAGTAGGCTTGAACGTTCTTTCAACGCGGATGACGTCGGGGAACGTTATCTCGTACTGCCTCTTGCGATCATCCGGCGCGATGCAGGTCGTCGGCTTAGGAGTCTGCGGTGTGCCGCCGATTATGGGGCATGGGAGGAAGTCGAACGGGATGCCGAAGACGTTCACGTACTCCGGCGTGTACATCCCGTGCTCGTCTGTGTCGTAAGACCGCCGCCTGAGGCCGCGGCCGACCACCTGCTCGCACAGAAGCTGGCCCGAAAAGGCGCGTATGCCCATGATGTGCGTGACGTTGTTCGCGTTCCAGCCCTCCGATAGCATACCAACGGATATGACGTTCCTGACGTACTGCCCCGGCTTCCCGCGCTGCCCGACCGTGTCGACCTTCTCGCGCAGGGCCGCCGCCTCCTTCCCTGCCTTCTCCAGCGAGTCGGAGTCGATATGTACAGTGTCGGAGTTGCAGAGCTCCGGCACCCCGATGCGGCCGTGGTCAAACGCGTACTTCACGCGTGCCGCGCTCTCCGTGCGGTTCGCGACCGTTATCATCACAGGAGGCACAAAATCGTCGTCATTGCCGCCTGCGTCAGCTTTGCGCCAAGCTTTGAACGTTTCAAGCCAGTCACGGCCCAGGAACTTGTAGGCCATAGTCAGCAGAGAAGGCAGATCTGTTTCAGGAATGGCGCCTCGGTTGTTGAGGTTCTCCTTGACCTCCTCTTCGGCGTATATATGGTAGAACTTCGACTTCATGGTCTTGGCGTTCGGTATGGCGTCGTCGCGCACGACCATCCGCGGCGTCTTCACCAACCCTGCCTCGATTCCGTCGCTCAGGCCGAAGTCGCTGACAGTCCATGGGTACACTGTGTCCTTGCCGTCGTCGCGCGCGAAGGGCGGCATGGGCGTCGCCGAGAAGTCGTAGCACGCCTTTATGCCGCGCGCCACGTGGATTCGGTCTAGGCCGCCAATCCAGACCGTGGCCTCCTTCTCGGCCTCCTTCTCCTCGCGCGTCCTCGCCTTTGTCTCGTCAGGCATGCGCCGCCAGGCGTGATGCGCCTCGTCGTTTATCACGAGAATGCCGCGCGCGCCGCTCCCCAGCACGTCGCGGGCATAGGCCTCGTCGCGCTTGGGCCCGCGCTTGTCCACGCTCTTGCGCTTCTTTATGTCCTCCTCGGAGTCCCAGGCCAGAGCCTGCCAGTTGGTTATGACGACGTTCCCGCGCGCGAGCATCTCCTCGTAGCCGCATGGCACGACGCCGAAGTCCTCGTAGCAGCTTCCGCCCCCCGGCCTCAGGGTCTGGAGGCGGTTCTTCACAGTCAGGCCGGGCGCCACGATCAGCACGTCCTTGGAGAAGCGCTCGTCCCGCGGGTTCACGACCTTGTTGCACACCTGCCAAGCGATGAGCATGGCCATCACGATGGTCTTGCCGCCGCCGGTGCAGAGCTTGGTGCATAGCCGGGTAAACAGGCCCCCGTCGCCAGGGATGCCCGTAGCCGCTGCGCGCCCCTGCAGCGTTTCACTGAGCCAGACAAGGGTCTCGATGGCGTCGAGCTGGCACCAGAAGAACCGCCGCTGCCCAGCCTCGCCCCTAGAGTCGTCGTGCCAGTGCTCAAGCAGCTTCCGAGTCACGGGCGTCACGCCCTCGAACCCGCCCTCGCGCCACGCTTTCACCAACGGGCGAATCTCGTTCACGAGCTTGAGCTCCACGAACTTCCCCTGCTCGTTGGGGCGCGGGCGCACGACGTACCCCGCCGGCCGCCGACCAGACTCCTTCTTGGACTTCGAGAGGTCGAGGTCGTCAGATTCATGCTTCCAGTGAAACTCCGGCTCGCTGAAGGCCGAGTTGATGATCAAGGACTTATCGGCGCTCATTTTTTGCCTCCGTCGCCGACGTGCATGACCTTGATGCTCTCCAGCCCGCGGTCGTCGACGATCTTGACCGCTATTGCCGTCTCGTCGGCGGCGCTGAAGGGCAGCGACTCCGTGCCAGCGTACTTCTCGATGAGGCCTTGGTCTATCTCGGCCCTCAGGCTCTTAGCCAGCCTTTCCCAGCCGTCGTTCTTGCCGCCCATGGGGAAGAACACCTGCGAGGGAGAGACGCTCATGCCGTCGTAGTTCGTGTCGAGCATCCACATGGCTATGCGGTCGCACCCGCCGGATTCGAGGCGCCCTTCCTTGACGTCGTAGTAGTCAAAGCCCCGAACGACCACCTTGTACTGCTCTGCGCCAAGCTTCACCAGCTCCGCGTCGGGCTGGCCGACGAGCCAGAAGCTCTCGCTGGACTGCTGCCCTTTCTTCAGGTCGGCGGTCATCAGGTCGGGGTTCATCTGGGCCTTAAGAAGTGTTACGTCGCGCCACTGAATGTCATTGATGTACTCGGCGGCCTCTGGATCAAACTGGAACGCCGCAAAGATGACGAGCTTGGGACTCGGTTTTAGCCTCTCCACCTCTTGGAGGGCCAACGTAACCATCCTCTTATCGAGCGGCTTGGTCTCCCCCGCGAAGCACACCACGGCGCGCCGTGACACCGCTTCCTTGGTGGTTGCCTCGGCGCTGAGGTAGCGCGTGCCCGCCAGCAAAGACACGTCGGCGAACTCTATCTTCTCCCCTCTGCGCCCGCGTATGCCAGAAGCCAAAAGCTCCCGCCGCCAGTCGTCCTCTTTGGCTGAGAGGTCGCCCCCCCCGCGTCAAGTGGCGTGACAACACGCGCCCCCACAGGCGCAGGCAAAGCCTCCACGTTGAAAGGCCCTGCAACGCGCACCTTGTTCTTGTCGATCTCCGGCCTATCGTAGAGCGTCTCGGTTTTGGGCGGCTCGTCGTTGGCGATGGACTTCAGGGTGACGTGGGGTACGGTCTTATAAACAAACCCCCCGCTAACGCCGCGCTTCTCATCAGCCAGCCGATAATAATCATACACCGCCGTCATAAGCCGCTGCTTAGCCAGCTGCACGGCCACCCGCGAAGTGTCGCAGGTAATCCACCTCCGCCCCCACTGCTCAGCGACGTAAGCCGTAGTCCCACTCCCGCAGGTAATATCCAGGACAATGTCCCCAGGGTCAGTGGTCATCAGCATGCACCGCTGGATCACCTTTACGTTGGTTTGTACTACGTAGGCTTTGTCGTCGGCTCCCATTAAGTCTGCCCAAAGGTTGGTAATCTTGACTAAAGGGAAATCATCTAAATAGTGAATGTATCTGAGAGTGTTTCCTAAGGCAGCAACACGTTTTGCTGCGACAAGGCGCTTAAGCCCAACGGGATAAATGGGCTTCCAATGCCATCCTGATGGAGGGAAATACGTTTTCCCATCAAACTCGAACGGCGTTGACACACTCGCAGCCCCTGCGCTGCACATACTAACGCTTGTGTATATCTTAGCGTTGTTCGGCAACGAGACAAGGCCTTTTCGTTCATCGGGTGTCATCGCACGTCTAGTGCCGTCAGGCATCTCTATGTGCCCGTAGTGTTCGTGCGTTACAGAATCTTTATCGTTGAAGAGCTGATGGTACTTCTGGCAGCTTTTATCCTTGGCGTACCAGATTATGAAGTCTCCGACCCTGCTGAGGTCGTTTGTTTCAAAGCCGCCTGTTGTTCTGTAGTAGATCATGGCGACGAAGTTTCCGACCCCGAAGACCTCGTCGCAGAGTTCCCGGACGTGGTGGACGTTTTCGTCGCTTATCTGCACGAACACGCTCCCGCTGTCAGCGAGGAGTTCCCGGACTAGGAGCAGGCGGTTGCGTAGATAGGTCAGGTAGGAGTGGATGCCCATCTCCCACGTGTCGCGGAAGGCCTTGATGGTCTCCGGCGTGCTGGCGAGGTCTTCGTCCTTGTCCTTGACGTCGCGCTTGTCCACGTACGGCTGGAAGTTGGAGCCGTACTTTATTCCGTACGGGGGGTCTATGTAGACCATCTGAACCTTCCCGGCCATGCCCTCCTTCTCCAGAAGCGAGTTCATGACCACGAGGCTGTCCCCGGCGATGAGGCGGTTAGCCCAGTTCACGTGATGCTGGTAGCACTCGATGGCCATCTCGAAGCGGCGCTGCCGCTCGCTCCAGCTCTCCTCGGGGAAGAGCAGACCCTGAGCCTCGCCCTCGTCCCCCTGAGCCCGGACGGCGGCGATGATCTTGAGGGGCTTGATCACCTCGTGGACGTGGATGGACGTGGTGGGCACGTCGAAGCTGACGCCCTCCTTTTTCCCGGCCCAGTCGAGCGCCGGGGCGGCGTGGGGGTCGAACGCGTAGGTCTTCGACCCGTCCGGGGTGTGGTCATGCTGAGCCATCCCGGCCGGCGGGAGATTGGCGCGCTCCTCGCCGTGGGTGGTGCACTTTACTTCGCGTCTTGCGGGCAAGATGAACCCTCCTTCGCCGCGCCATGTGGAACGGCGGGCGGTTATGTTATACTGGAGGGCATTGTACGATTGGGCGTGAGGGAAGTCAAGAAGGAGGGGTTAGCTTTGAAGGCACTATCTGTTCGCCAGCCTTGGGCGTGTTTTATCGAGAACGGCGAGAAGACCGTGGAGTGTCGGTCGTGGTCGACGTCATACCGGGGGCGCCTGCTGATCTGCGCGAGCGCCCAGCGCGACCGCACATGGGACATGAGCGCTTTCGGATTGAGCCGTGATGAGATTGAGGAGGCCATGCCCGTTGGGGTAGCGGTATGCGTGGTCGACCTGGTGGACGTCCGTCCGCTCGTGTCGACCGACCGCGAGGCGGCGTGCATGGCCGAGGAGGAGATGCCGCCGGACGGCGAGCGTTACGCGTGGATTTTCAAGAACCCGCGCAGCGTGCTGGACATCATCCCCGTCAAGGGGAAGCTGGGTTTTTTCGATGTCGACCTGCCGGAGGACGCCGTGGCCGACGAGGTGAACGTGCCGGAGGGTGGCGCGGGCTGCCCGTAAGACACGAAGAATCGGGCAGTTCAAGCAAAAAGCCCCCGGCCTAGGGCCGGAGGCTGGCTGATGGGGCAAGCCCCGACGTTGGTCATGGCCGCTCAACGGACTATGCCCAGCTTGGCGAGCTCGGCCTCGGTGAAGCCGGTGCTGTTCTTGATGATGTCGAACGAGACGCCCTGCTGAGCGAGGGCGCGCGCAATGCGGAGCGTAGCCGTTAAAATGCCCTCGGCTTCAGACACATCGAGCACCCTTTGCAGCCTGTCGGCGTCCAGACCTGGCCTCAGGCTGCTGAGCAGTATGTCGTCATCCTCGCTCAGGGCACTGCTTTCCACGAGCTGGAACGGAAATATCCCGACCATCGTCGCACGTATGCCCGGAGCGATCTCCCTGATTTTACACCCCCAGGCGTCCTTCATGCACCTCAGTAGATTCCGACTGTACCCGCCGACCACGAATGTGGTTGATCACCACGCCGGACAGCTTCTTTATGACCAGCAGGTCAAGGCGCATCGGCTCGGACGTGAGCGGGAACTCCGGCAGGAGCTCCAGCACGTTCCGGTACTCCCGCAAGCCCGTGCTCAGCGCACCGACGAATGTTGGGGTCTGAGACCCCCCTGGTGCCACTTTACGCGCCGCCTAGGCGGACGGTTAGATCCTTGCTTCTGTTTCGCCGTCGCCATCGCCTCCTCTCAGGGAATTTATTATACTACGGGCGCGGGGGAGTCAAGACCCTTTCCCCCTCACCTCACGCACACGTGCAGGTACTCCACCGTGCTGTCGGCTTTGTGGTTGCGGGCGTCCTCTTTGTCGGCGCGGAAGCGGTGGTATCCCTGCGTAAACTGCTCATATTTGCCGTGGCGCTCCATTATATCGCGGATGGTGTCAAGGCTCATCAACCCCTCGTTGTTGTAGCTCAAAAAGATGTACTTGAAATCGGCGTTGGCCATGACGTCCTCAAACACCGCCGCGACCGTGCGCTTGCTGCAAAACGCGCTCTTCTGGCCGTCCGCCTCGCTGTCACGCAGTCCAGTGACGCCGTTCAGCGTCGGGATGTCGTAGCGCGAGATCGTCTCCAAAACGTGATAGTTAGAGCAATACTGCCGAGCGTTATACGGCGGGTCAAGGTACAGCACGTCGCCTCTGACCTTCCGTATGACTTCGCTTATGTCGGCGCAGAACGCTTTGCCTCGTTCGCCGTCAACGAGCGGCGGCAGCTCGAGCGCCAGCGGCTTGGCCGCGCTTGCCTTGACGTGCTTCAAATATGCACCGTAAACGCTCGCGGTGTTGGCGACTTTGTCAATCGAGTTGATCAGCCCCGCGAGGTAGTAATAATACTCGTCCTCGCCGATCTCGCCGCCGTCGAACAGTCGGTTCAGCGCGCTGCGAATCGCGTCGCACTTGCGTCCGTTTTCGTCGGTGAAGTAGTTGCGCCCGCTGCCAGAGCCGGCGCAGTAGTTGTTGTAAACAAAGCCATCCTCGCCGTCTAGCGAGTTGAGCCAGTCGAGGCGCTCTGCGGCGATCGGCGGAACGTTCTCGACGTAGTGGCGATTGAGCGTATACGCGTAGTGCTGAATGTCGTTCGCTATCACTCTGTATCCCTTGCGCTTGAAGGTTCCGGCAACCGCGCCCGTCCCCGCAAACAGGTCGGCAAACACGCCGCCGCTGGCGCTGCACGCGACTACGTCAGCGATCGTCTGTTCCAAAAACGGCAGCAGTGAATATTTAGAGCCTATGTAGTTCATGCAGTTCAAGCAAAAAGCCCCCGGCCTAGGGCCGGAGGCGGGTTGATAGGGCAAGCTCCGATGCTAGCCATGGTCACTCAACGGACTATGCCCAGCTTGGCGAGCTCGGCCTCGGTGAAGCCGGTGCTGTTCTTGATGATGTCGAACGAGACGCCCTGCTGAGCGAGAGAGCGCGCGAAATTGAGCGTAGCCGTTAAAATGCCCTTGGCCTCGCCCTTGGCCTCGCCCTCGGCCATGCCCTCAGCCTTGCCCTTCTTCACCAAATCCTCACCCAGCGGGCTACGGCTGACGATGTCGTACAGCACGCTGTTCCTCATCGTTGCTTTGCGCATAATAATTTCCTCCATTGCCTCAGGATTCGCCTCAGCTACGGTCATCAGGTAATCCATGCTGCCGCCCTCGGCTTCAGACACATCGAGCACCCTTTGCAGCCTGTCAGCGTCCAGGCCAGGCCTCAGGCTGCTGAGCAGTATGTCGTC
>JAISUL010000041.1 GCA_031272145.1 Synergistaceae bacterium | reverse complement strand
CTGGTCGCCCCCGGTCAGACGAATACTGGCAAGCACGTCTGCGCGCTTGGCCCCGCCCTTCGCGTCGAACGTGACCTTGGGGAACTCCGTGTTTAGGAATTCCGGCTCCGCGGACGTGTCCAGGGCTGCGCGCAGCTTTGGCAGGAGGAGCTCCAGAGCGTCCGTGAAGAACTGCGTCAGCGTCGTCTTCATAAGGTTGTCGTAGTCGATGCGCTGGCCCTTTTCCTTTTTATCCATATGGCACCGCCTCCTTTTAGAGGTACTTCCTCAGCCTCGCCAGCACCTCAAGAATGTCTATCGGTTTCCCCACGTGGTCGTTCATCCCGGCCTCCAAGCACCGCTCCACGTCCTCGCGGAACACGTTGGCCGTCATGGCCACTATGGGCACGGTTTTTGCAGCCGGGATGGAGAGCGCGCGTATCCGCCGCGTCGCCTCGAGGCCGTCCATCTCAGGCATCTGAACGTCCATGAACACGGCGTCGTACTTGTCGGGGTTCTCGGAGAACATGCGCACGGCCTCGGCCCCGTTCACCGCGCAGTCGATGGCTAGGCCGGTCGGCTCCAAGAGGGTTATGACTATCTCCCTGTTGATGTCAAGGTCCTCCGCCAGCAAGATGCACTTCCCGCTGAAGTCGTCCTCTTCTTCTTCTCCCTCGCCCTCGCCCTCATGCTGAGCGCCGGCTGGCTCCTCGGCTGCCGGCTGCTCGGCCTTGGGCTCCTCCTTCGCGGGCGAGCCTATGCATGTGTTGATGCAGTCCGCTATGGTCGAGGGGAAGAGCGGCTTCGGCAGGAAGCGGTCTACCCCGGCTGCCTTTGCCTGGGCTTCGATGACGTTCCACTCGGTCGCGGAGATCATCACCACAACCGAGTTGTGCGTGATGTGCTTTATCTTGGAACACAGAGTTATGCCGTCCATGCCGGGCATGTTCCAGTCTATGAAGTAGATGTCGTAAGCCCCGTGCCGTGCCGTGAGGTGGAGCGCCTCGTCGCCGCTTATGGCCGTGTCGCACGAGACCCCCATGTGGCGCGTAAGCTCGGAGAAGTACTCCAGCACGTCAGGCGCGTCGTCAACGACCAGCAGACGAACGTTACGCCAGTTCACGTCGGGGCGCAGCAGGTGTTGGCCGCTCTCATGGCGCTCGCCATCGTCCGAACCGCACTCCAGCTTGATGGTGAAGCTGAACGTCGACCCCTTGCCCTCCTCGGACTCGACCCATATCTCGCCGCCCATCATCTCGACTATGCGCTTCGATATGGCAAGCCCAAGCCCTGTACCGCCGAACTTGCGCGACGTGCTGCTCTCCGCCTGCTCAAACGAGTGGAATAGGCGCGACATCTGCTCCTCGGTCATGCCTATGCCGGTGTCGGTCACGTCCATGCGGAGCGTGCATATGTCCTTGTAGTCAGCGCCGACGCGCTCTTGCTTGAGCAGGTGCGTATCCATCTTGATGCTGCCGCCCTCAGGGGTGAACTTCACGGCGTTCGACAGCAGGTTCGTCAGCACCTGCGCGATTCGCTGGTCGTCGCCTATCAGGGTGCGGGGTATCGCCGGGTCCATGTAAACCGCTAGGTTCTGGTGCTTCTCGTCCACGCGGAAGCCTGCCACGTTCACGACCTTCTGGAGCATCTTCTCGAAGCTGAACGGCTCCGGCGCCAGCTCCAGCTTGCCGGCCTCGATCTTAGACATGTCAAGTATGTCGTTGATGACGCCCAGCAGGTGGGTCGAGGCGTTTTCGATCTTCTCGAACGCGTAGTTCTTCTTGTCCAAGTCGGGCGACGCCTTGCCTATGGCGGTCATGCCTATGACGGCGTTCAGCGGCGTGCGCATCTCGTGGCTCATGTTGGATAGAAACGCGCCCTTCGCGATGCTGGCCTGCTCAGCCTTCTCCTTGGCCTGCTGAATCTCGGTCACGTCGGTCGATACCACTATGAAGCCTATCTTGTTTTCGTCCTTGTCGAGCAGGTAGTGAGCCGCGCCGCGCAAGTAGATGTCCTTCCCATCGACGTAGTAGGCCTCGGCCTCGCGCCCGTTCAGCAGCGCCGTTATCGGGCAGTAGACCGAGCCGAACGGGTACAGACTGTCCTCCTTGTACTCCTTACCGACCACGTCCTCAAGGGTTTTGCATCGGAACTCCAGCCCCTGCTTGTTCATGTAGATTATCTTGAAGTCAAGGTCGGTTATGCAGAGCGGGGAGTTCACGCTGTTCACGACGCTGTCGGCCATCTCGTCGAACGCGTCCGCCAGTGCGCCGAACTCGTCCCCCCGGTGGCCTTCCTGCCCTCCCGATGCCCCGGGGTCTGAGTCCCCTGAGAGGTCTGAGACCCCGGAGCGGAAGCGGAACTGCCTCTCCCCCGCCCTGAAGCGCGATATGCCGTCTATGATCTTCCTTATGTTCAGCGTGAGGTAGTCCGCCATCCAGAACGCTATCAGCATGACGGCGACTACGAGCAGCACAGTCACGACCACGAGCTGCGACAAGGTGCCCTCAAGCATGCTGCTCACGAGCGTTATCAGCTTGTTCTCGGTCTCCGAGGCCTGAAGCCGAAAGTCCTCCAGCCCGGCTCCTATTGTGACCATCGCGAAGCCGCGCCGCGACCAGCCGTTCGCCTCCGACGGGGCGTACTGTCCGGTGTAGTACGGGATCGCCGCCGCCGTGGTGAGCTTGTAAAGCCCGCTCCACAGTATGTAGAACGACCCGGAGCCTCCGTCGCGGGTCAAGTCCATCCAGCCCGTGCACTGCGGCGCCGTGTTGAGGTACCTCCCGTCAAGCCCGACCAGGCCGGCGGCGGTCAGGGCGCCTGCAGGGCGCTTCTTCCTGGACTGGTCTTTGAACGTCTCGACCCCCTTGATGAGGTCGAAGGTTGGGCGCTCGTTAAGCAGCTCCGGCCACGCCTGCTCGAGGTCAGAGACGCTCTCGCCGCCGACTCGCTCCAGCAGGCTTTCGTATATGGACTCCTCCAGCCAAGGTATCTCCGGCAGGCCGGTCTTCGGGTTCACCCCGACTATCGAGTGGTGCCTTGGGTGGCATATGCTGCGACACTGGTAGTCCCATATGAAGGCGTAGTTCCCGTCGTAGGCGTTGGGCAGCTCCGTGTACCTTCCGGCCATCGGCGTGACGTGGTCGGTTATCTCCATGGTGTGGTCGTGGTTCATGGCAAACGTAACGTAGCCAGTGACGTTCCCAGCGTCGTCCGCAACTGGCGACGCCCAGCGCACTATGCCCTCGAAGCGCCTGCCGTTCGGGTTCTCCATGCCGGCGTATGCCTCGTTTTCTGGGTCGAACTCCACCGCTTCAATCTGTTCTATCAGCGCGTCCAGTCTATCAGACATGACGGGCGTGACCCTCGGCTTCATGTCCATAAGGCGCGTCTTGACCGCGTCCTTGGTCGCGCGGTTGACGCTTTGATAGTCGCCGCCAGGGGGCTGAGACCCCACGTTGACGTGGATGTTCTTTATATCGCTGACCAGGGCCGTCAGCATGGCGCCGAGCGGCTCGCCCTTAAGCCGGGATACTTCGGCGCGTATTAGGGCAGCTATCATGTGCTTCGGCGTGTACATGCCGATGAAGTGCGAGCTCGTGTAAGCACCTATCACGTCAGACACGTATATCTCGCCCGGCCTCAGCTTTTTCAGCTCCTCGAAGTAAAACTCCCCACCTACGTAGGTGTTCTCGTTCTTTGACACGTCCATAAGGGCTGCGTTCATTGGGTAGTGAACCTTGCGCGGCGACCTCGCTATGACTTTTATCTTTTCCATGCCGCTCGTGTCAACAAACGTGATCTCGTCGTACATAGGGACGTTTTCGTACTCGAACGAGTCAGGCGCTCGGTAGTGGAAGCTGGCTCCGTCCACCGTGTCGTCGTTCTCGGGGTTGGTGGATATGCCGTCCGTGACATGTTTTGCAGGTTCCGACGCCTTCACCCATGACATGCCGTCCTTGGCCAGCACCCATTTGCCGCGTTTGAGCAGGCGCCTGCTCTTGTTGTCTATGAAGCGGCGGTAAAGCTCCTCGGACGGAGGTGCGGAGGCCAAGAACAGAATGTCGCCGTCGCGCGCGTAGAGAAGCGTCGCGACCTCCTTGGCCATGTCCGTTGTCATGCGCTCGATTTCCTTTATGGCCTCGGCGTTTAAGGCCACAGTGAAGTCCTCCACCGCGAGCTCGCGAAGGCTCTGGCCAAGCGCGACGATCTGGTTCCACGCTATGGCCGAAAGCAGTATCAAGGGGATGACCTTGGCCAGCAAAAATATTCCAATCAGCTTGGCCTTCAGGTTGAAGCGCGGCATGAGCGCCTTTAATCGAGACACAATCATTCCGAACATGGCCATTCTTTTCTTATCCTCTACTCGCTACTTGCCGGGCGACGAGCAGCGCCCCATGAACAGGACAGCCCCTGTCTCGCCCTCCATGATGCAGTAGATGAACGGGTGGTCGGCGCGGAACTCTATCGGCTCCTCCTCCCGCGTGAAAGCCGTCGCCCTCACCATTCCTATCGCCGTGGCCGCCGCCGCCTCCGTGCCCTTCTCGTCAACGTCTATGAACGTCTGGTGTATGACCTTGTCCACCTGAAGGGCGCCGTCCTCGTTGTTTGTGTCGCTAACCATGTTGGAGAAGTCGGCCTTGCCGGTGAATGCCAGCTTCATGCCGAGCGACATCAGAACCCTGTTGAGCTCGTAGCGCCCCTCGACTCGGAACTTCGGCATGGACAGGGCGACCCGCCGGCTCGTCATGCCGCTTGTCCACTCGGAGAGCTTTTCCGGCGACAGGATGGCCTCTATCTTCTCGGTCTGAGTGAAGTCGCCGTTCACGCGCGGCAGTATCACGAGCATGGACACGCCGCGCATGGTGTAGGGCAGCTTGACGAACTGAGCCCCGTCCGCCTCGCCGTAAAGGAAGCGATCCGTCCTGCCCATCATAGGCACCGTCGCCCCGCGGAGCGGAGAAGACGCGCCCGCGCGTGTGCGGAACGGCGCGTCGTCGCGCTTGCTCAGCGGCTCCAGCCATGCCGACTTGAAGTAGACCGCGTTGGTCAGTATGAAGCGAGTCGTGTTCGTTAAGTCGCCGTTTTGCAGAAGGTTCTTGATCTTGTCGCGGGTCTGCTCCTCGACCCAGCCGTTTATGACCTGCCGCGAGCGCTCGGTCTGGTTCTTGAAGTCCAAAATCCCCACGTCGGCCCCGTAGTCGTCGCTCAAAAGCGCCGTGAACGCCGGAAGAGGCGCCTCCTTATCGCTCACCCACAGGCGGTTGGCCGTGTCCAGGGCGCCCCTTGCAGGGTCAGCAGCCGCGCTCAGGACGCCTCGCAGCGCCCTCATAGACTCGTGCAGGTCCGGGCCTTGGAAGCTCATGGCTCGGCCTATCTCGTCGGCGGTGGCGCCGTTCGCCCCGGCGTAGAGCATCCCCATAGCCGACGACACGCTCCACGGCGAGAAGAAGAAGTTTTTATCACTCTCGCCCTCGGCCAGTTTTCCGTACATGCTTACGGCGAACGAGTTCACGGCCTTGGCGGCTGCCCCAGCGTCCGCCGCCGCGAGAGCTTGAGTCGGGAGCCCCCAGATCGATGTCCAAAGCAAGGCCATCGCGATTAGCCACAGTAAAACGCGCATACGTGTTTCCCCCTTGGGGTCTGAGACCCCTTATCTACCTTGGGGCATCAGATCCCTGATATACCTTGGGGTCTAATGCCCCTAATCTACCGCCGGTCACGCGGTATGCCCATGCGCTTCTTGCGCTCCAGCTTGTTTGCGTACATGTTTTCGTCGGCCATGCTTATGCTGTCCATCAAAGTGGCGGCGGCGCCTGGGAAGACCGCCATGCCGAAGTCGAGGAACACCTTGATCGGCTCGCTGTTCGGGTCGTCGTCGCGGCTTGGAATCCGCATGTCGCCTATGAGCCGTTCGATGCGGTTCATGACCATCTTGGCGTTCTCCTCAGATATGTTCGGCAGCAGGATAATGAACTCGTCGCCGCCGTAGCGCCCGACGCTGTCGCTGATTCGGATGCCGCTCTTCATTATCTCGGCCGACCTGATGAGCACCTCGTCGCCCTTCGCGTGGCCGAAGCGGTCGTTCACGTCCTTGAAGTTCCCCATGTCTCCTACCACGAGGCAGGCGTTGCCGCCGTACCGCGCGATGCGGTCGTTCTCCTCGTAGAGACGCTGGAACATGTAGCGCCTGTTCCATATGCCGGTCAGGGGGTCGATGAAGGCCTCCATCTCGCGCAGGGCCACTATGTCGTAGAGCACCCACAGGGCCGCCACGTAGTCACTGAGGAGCCTGTAGAGCTCCGCCTCGCCGGGCGACAGGCCGGACGGCTTGTGCAGGTCGATAACTCCGACCCGGTCGTCCTGAAATATGAGGGGCGTGACGCGCCTGGTTTCCGCTCCGCCGCTCGTCCCGACGAAGGGGGTGCCGGACTTCAGCGCGGCCTCGGCTCGCCCGTCGTCCGGCGCGTTGCCGTACTCAGCCACTCGCCTGAGGGTCTTCTTCTGCTTCCTGTCCCCCTCAAGCGCGTATATGGCGCAGGCCGAGTCCGGCACGGCCGTCCTCAGGTACTCGATAACTCCCCCTATCAGGTCGCTGCGGCTGCGCGTCTGAAGCAGCGAGTGCACGAGGTCGTGGAGGCTTTGGAGCCGGCGCGCCCGAACGTTCACCGCCGTGCGCGCCGCGCTCTCGTCGAGGTAGACGGCTATGTTGTCCCCAACGATGTTCATGAGAGCCACGTCGTGCTCGTCGAAGTGGTCATCGCGGTCCCAGTTCTCCCGATGCAGGGCCATCACGCCCCATGAGACTCCGCCGTGAGCGACCGGCACCGCCAAAACCGACGATGCCCCTGAGCTCGACACGCGTGATGCGCCGCTCGTGTACACCTCGCCGAGCAGCCCCTTGCCGGCGGCGATGTCCCGCACCTCCTGCCCGCCAGAGAGGTCGGTCGACTCCGAGGGGTTAGCCGCCCCCAGGTCGTCTGCCCTCAGAAGCCACGACTGCCCGGCGAACGACGGCACGGCTAGGGTTATCGAGGAGAAAGATATGACGTTCGGCATGTCGGCGCGGAGCATAGCGAAGAGCGACTCTATGTCAGGTGCTCGGTTGAACTGCCCCAGCACGTCGAACAGCCAAGTCTGCCGCCGGGTGAGCAGGGCCATCTTCACTGCCCGCTGTCTCTGGGCCGTGACGTCCGTTCCGGCGAAGATGAAGCTCGACACGTTGCCGTCATAATCGACTATGGCGGATACGCCGTAGTTAAGCACGACCGTCCGTCCTGGGTCTGAGACGCCTGCGGCGGGGCGGGTGAACCGTCCGTTCACGACGCGAGGGGCTCCGCTGTCGTCCCGTCTGAGGCACCGTGCCACGGCCTCGTCCATCGCTACCTTCCCGCCGCCCGCCGTGTCCAGAAGCGACGTGATGGAGACCTCGCCGTCGCCGAAGATGTCGCGGAACGCCCTGTTCCTCTCGACGACGCGGCCGCTAGCGTCAGTGATGGCGATGCAGCCTGGGGCTCCGTTCAGTATCGTTTTGAGGCGGTTTTCGGAGGCGGTTAAGTTCTCCTCGATCTTCCTGTGCCTGTCGACGTTCCACAGGACGCCGCTCAGCCTATGGACGCCGTCGGAGCCGCTCTTCAGGGCGAACCACTGCCACTCGCCTCGGACGCTTTGCATGCGGAACTCCACGTCGATGCGTCTAGCAGCACCAGTGCCTGACCGGAGCTTCCTCAGCGCCGTGGTCAGAGCAGAGGCGTCGTCGGGGTGGGCTAAGGCGATCATGTCGTCCACTGTGGAGACGTCATGGCCGAATAGCACCGTGCCCGGCGGCGATAGGCTCAGGCGTCCTGACTTGATGTCCCACTTCCAGTAGCACATCTCGACGACGCGGTTGATGACCGACAGCATATCGTCTCGCGCAGCGTTTTCGCCGCGTCCGCCCGAAAAACAAAGGCGAAGCCAGGCCCAAAGACGCGCAGGCCAAGAGCGTTCGTCATTCATTGACTCGCACCTCCAATGCGCTTATCCTGTTATTGTACAACAGGATCGGAAATCACGCGGGGAAAGGGCGATATGTTCATGGATTTTATGAGGGCCGTAGGGGTGGATCTGGGCGGACACCACGTGGCAGCCGGGCTTGTCGAGGGCGCGGCGATCGCGGCTAGGGCCGAGGAGCGCACCGCCCCGTCGCGCGAGGTCGGGGCCGTCGTCGCTCAGGTCGCACGCCTAGTTCACTCGCTCGGAGCGTCCGATGCGCCGGTCGGCATATGCGTGCCAGGAAGCTTGGACGCGGCGAGGGAGCGGGGCATGATGATAGCGAACTTCGAGGGGTGGAACGGCCTTCCATTAAGAAAGCTCTTCGAGGAAGCTCTGGGCTGTACCGTGGTGATCGAGAACGACGCGAACGCCTACGCCCTCGGCGAGGGTTGCGGCATGAGGGACTACGTGGTGCTGACGTTCGGCACGGGCATAGGTGGCGGCGTGGTGGTCGGGGGGCGTCTCCTGATCGGAGCGCACGGCATGGCCGGCGAGCTTGGCCATATAGTTATAGGGCGGGAGGAGCGCTGCGGCCCAGGCTGCCGCGGTCTTGGCCACTTCGAGGCCATATGCGGAGCCGACGCCTTGGAGCGTGCAGCATCAGAAAAGCTATGCCAAGGCGCCTCGGTCGACCTCAAGACCCTATGGGGCAGGCGCGAGGAGCCTGGCGTATCGGACTTCTGGGACGCGGCTCTGGAGAACTTCGCGCGAGGCGTTGCGTCATTGGTGCACGTGTTCGACCCGGAGGCGATAGTGATAGGCGGAGGCGTAGGAAGCGGGGAGGGCTTCGTCGATGCCCTGCGCGACAAAGCGTACAAATATATATCCGAGCCGTTCCGCGCCACCTTCGACCTCCGCCCCTCAAGCCGAGGAACCGACGCCCCGATCTTCGGCGCCGCGTCCCTAGCGTGGGAGGCGCGGGGAGGGAGGAGCTTCCCATAGGGATGCGGACTTTGCTTATAGAAAAGCAAGCGTGAGCGCTCCGCGCGCGGTTACTTCGCTATGCCCTTGATGTACTCGGCGTCGGATTCGGATAGCTGCTTGTTCTTCACCAGCGTGTAGACCAGGGCCTCGTTCTGCTTCTTGAGGGCGTCGAAGCCCGCCGTCATCTCGATGCGCAGGTGCTCAATGTCGTTGCTCCTGAGCATGGCGATCTCGTAGCGCATCTCAGTCCGCAGCGCCTTGATCTCGCCCAGAATAAACAGCCCCAAGATCACGATGACGACAAGCTGAAAGGTTCCAATCCCAACCTTCTCGACAATCCACTTCCAATCCAGCGTCATCGCCAACACCTCCTCTCAGAGGAGATTATATCACGCTTATCCCCCCCCTACAGCGACAGAATCCTTATGGCCTTGATGCCGCGGAGGCGCAGGATGGCGCAGCCTAGCGCGGCGCCGGGGACGCTGCTCATAAGGAACGCCACGGAGAGCGTCGTGAACATGGGGAAGAGGCCGCCGGGGGGCGAGGCTATCAGGGCGGCGGCGAATGCACCTATCGTTCCGGTGGCGCAGGGCTCGGCAAGACCGGCCCAGAAACGGCGCCGCTCGGAGAGAAACTTCGCGGCCAGGCCCACGGCTGCGGCGCCGAACATGCTGCCGGGGAAGGCCAAGATCGTGCCTGTGCCCAGCATGAAACGTATCGCACTCGCCGCAAACGCCGAGCCGCACGCCCAGGCTGGGCCGAGCATAACCCCGGCGACGGCGTTTATCGCGTGCTGAAACGGCAGGCACCGCGACGGCCCTATCGGAATGGACAAAGGCGACAGCAGCACGGCCAGCGCCGCGAACATGCCGCCCAAAGCGGCGTTCTTGAGCATAGCCCTCCGACGATCGGCTGCGCTGCATGGCTGTTTTTCTGATAGCCACATAGAGCTTGTTCCTCCTTACGCTATAAGCCCGCTGTACACTCGATCGTAGGCTGGGGTCGAAAGACCGAATACTGCGCTCTCGTCCGCGACGTACTTTATGAGCGTGTCGATCTCTATGGGGGCGCCGCACTCGCGGTCGATCTGCATGGATGTCTTCGTGGCGGGCGGAAACGAGCGCGCCTTCTCCATGACGACGTCCTCGATGTCACCGGGCAGTGCAACGCCCTTCGCCCGCGCCAGGGCCGCGACCTCTCCGATCATCTCGCGGGCCAGGGCCAGCTGGCTGCCGTCCGCAAGCACCGAACCGATCGTTCGGCCAAAGAGGGTCGTGACTCCGGCGAACGGCGACAGGAAGGCGAACTTAGACCACACCTCCACGTCGATCTTGTCCGTCAGGATGACGTCGAGCCTCCCCCGTCTCAGCGCGGTCTCGACGTCGGCCAGCGGCACGGGCGGTTTTTTTGCCCCTTCCCTCGCGCCGAAGAACACGCGCTGCGCAGACCCGACCTGGCGAACCACGCCCGGGCCTTCGGAGTGGGCGGAGACGTACACGCAGCCGCCGAGGACGCAGGCCTGAGGGATTATCGCCTGAATGGCGTCCGACGCGCCGACTCCGTTCAGAAGCGGGATTATAACCGTCCTTGCTCCTACTAACTCCCGCACCTCCGACGCGGCCTGCTCAAGCTGGTAGCCCTTGACCGCGAATATGATGACGTCAGGCGCCCCGGTGCCCCCGGTACCCACGGCGGCTAGAACCTCGCGCGCGTCGTGCGTCGCCAGGGCCGGAACGGCGGAGATGTCGCCTCCGTCGCTCAGCACGCGGATGCCGTGCTCCGAGATCGCCCTGAGCGTCTCGCCGCGGCACCAAAACACCACGCTGTTAGGGCCTGGGTCGGACGCCAAGTTTCCGCCCACCACGCCGCCGACGCCTCCGAGGCCAACAACAACTATCTTCATATTAATATGTAACCCCTTTCGCAAGGAGGCCTGCCGGCCTCGACGAAGCCCCGGCCGTACAATACGCTGTAGGCCGTGACTCCGTGCCTCGCTATGGCCGCGCGGGCCAGTCTGTCCTCGCGCTCGCTGGACACGAACACGTAGAAGACGCCGCGCCGCCTCTTCGGGCAGGCGAGGGAGCTGCCCTCCGCTTCCGGCTCGAAGTCTCCTAAGGCTATCTCCAGAAGCTCGCCGTAGGAGACCGTGTATGGATCGTACTCGACCATAACGGCCTCCGCCTGCTCGCCCCCGCAGTACCCGACGGACGTCCTCAAAACACCCCTGGCTGCGCCGAACCTCGGCTCGTAGTCCAGAAAGCACCCCCAGCCGAACGTGGCAGCCGCTATCACGCTGGGCTCGGTCATTCTTACATCACCGCAGCCCCAGGTGCTTGCGGAAGAACTCGTCCATCGCGCGGTAGAAGTCGAAGCGGTTCTCCTCGTTGTGGAAGCCGTGTCCCTCGTTCTCCTTGACGAGGTAGACCACGTCCTTCCCTGCCTTGCGGGCTGCCTCGACTATCTGGTCGGACTCGGCCTTCTTCACGCGCGGGTCGTTGGCACCCTGAGCCACGAGGAGCGGTATGTGTATCCTGTCGGCGCTGAACAGGGGCGAGACCTCCGTGAGGAGCTTCTTGTCCTTCACCGGGTCGCCTATGACCTCGTACTCCATCTCCCTCAGGGGCTCCCAGTACGGCGGGATGCTCTCGAGCAGGGTGAACAGGTTCGACGGGCCGACGTAGCTCACGGCGCAGGCGTAGAGGTTGGGCGTGAACGTCGCGCCGGCCAGGGCCGAGTAGCCGCCGTAGCTGCCGCCATAGATGGCCAGGCGCTTCGGGTCGGCCACGCCGCGCTCGACGAGCCACAGCACTCCGTCCGTAACGTCGTCCTGCATGGCGCGCCCCCACTGCTTGAACCCCGCATGCCAGAACTCCTTGCCGTATCCGGTCGAGCCACGGAAGTTCACCTGAAGCACGGCGGCGCCCCGGTTCGCGAGGAACTGCGCCTCCGAGTCGAATCCCCACACGTCCCGCGCCGACGGGCCTCCGTGAGGAATCACGACGAGCGGAAGCCCCTTGGGCTCAACCCCGACCGGCAGCGTGAGGTAGCCGTGTATCGTGCGCCCGTCCCGCGACTTGAACTCTATGGGCTCCATCGGGGCCATGTGCTCCTCGGAGAGCCACGGGGCCAGGTCGGCCAGCTTTTCGAGCTTCTTGGCCTCCCTGTCATAAAAATAGTAGCTCCCCCTCGTCCTGTCGCCGTAGACCGCGAAGATCACTCGCTTCTCGTCGTCGTCCATGTCCGTGACCGCGACGTCGTAGCCTGGGAACTTGGCCTCCAGCGTCTTCTGAAGCTCCGCCCGGTCGTCGTCGAAGAAGTGGTAGTGGGACTTCTCCGTCGTGTAGACCGCGCCGGTGATCTTCTTGCGCTTCTTGGATGATATGAGGCTGCTCACCCCCACGTCCGGCCTCTCGTAGACCAGGTCGAGAGTCTTGTTGGCGTCGGGGTCGAAGGTGAAGATGGCGTTCTTGTCCCGCCCAAGGTCGGAGGCCACGTACATGAACTTGTTGTCGTAGCTGAAGATGATGGGCGAGAAGTTGTCCTTGAAGTTCGTGGTCAGCAGGGCCACGAAGGGCTTGTCCTCCGTCGGACGGTAGAGCAGGCTCTGCTCCAGCCCGTCGGTCACGAATGCCGCGCGGAGCTTGCCGTCGTGGTCGGTCATCCACCCCGTGACGTTGCCTGGGTTGGTCGCTATCTCGGTGAGCTCCCCCGTGTCAACGTCGCAGCGGTAGACGTCGAAGACCTCCGGGTTGTTCTTGTTCATCTCCAGCAGCATGTGCTTCGGGTCCTCGTCGAGGTCGTCGAGCACGCTGGCCTTCACTCCCTCGAACGGGGTTAGGTCCCTAGGCTCCGGCCCGTCCAACCCCACGATGAAGACGTGGAAGTTCTCGTCCCCGCCCTTGTCCTGGGCGAAGGCTATTTTGTCGGAGCCCTTCCAGAAGAACATCGCTATGTCGCGCTCGGCGTCGGAGGTCAGGCGCCGCTCGGCGCTCGGCTCGCCGTCTATGTCGCGGACGTAGACGTTCATCCTGCGCTCCCAGGGCTTCAGGTAGGCGAGCCTCTTGCCGTCCGGAGAGATCGAGAAGCGGGCTAGGGCGGGGTTGCGGAAGAAGTCCTCCATAGGCAGCAAAGGCGGGACGGCGGCATCGGACGCAGGTGCGAAAAACAAAACTGACAGCAGCAGCGCGGACCAAAAAACGTATTGCACGGTAATCAACCCTTTCGGCTAGATTGGCTTAACGGTGTATTGTACCGCGGATGATAGCCGCGAGGCGATAGCGTCGCCATACGGAGTTCTACCTATATATAAGGAATAAATAAAATCATAAAGATGTATAATGCCCGGCATGGATAGCGTTTCGCGGAACAAATTTTTTCGGAGGCGATTGCCGTGCGAGATTTCACGTGGCACAACCCGACGACCGTCATATTCGGCAGGGACACAGTCCCGCTCATAGCCGACCACCTTGCCGCCGCCGGGGTCAAGAGGGTTCTTTTGCTCTACGGAGGCGGAGCGGTGTTCAAGAACGGGGCCTACTCCAAGGTCGTGGAGGCACTGGGCGGCAAGGGCATTGAGTACGTCGAGCTGGGCGGGGTCAAGTCGAACCCGACCGTCGAGAAGGTGCGCGAGGGGGTCGCGCGGGCCGTGGCCAACCCGCCGGTGGACGCCATCGTCCCGGTCGGGGGCGGCAGCGTCTTCGACTCGGCCAAGGCCATAGCGCTGGGCGCGCGTTACGCCGGCGACGTGTGGGACCTCTTTGAGGGAAAGCAGCCAGCCGGCGCCCTGCCCATCTTCGGCGTGCTGACCGTCTCGGCCACGTCGAGCGAGGTCAACGACATAGCCGTGCTCTCCAACCAGAAGAAGGCGGCGAAGACCTCACTGGTCAGCCCCCTGATCTACCCACGCGTCTCCGTCATTGACCCGTCGCTTCAGACCACTGTGCCTGAGGCCCAGATGGTCAGCGGGGGCATCGACATCATGTCCCACGTCATGGAGCGCGTGTTCGACGGGGTCGATGGCGTCGAGCTGATGGACGAGCAGGGGTACGCCATGCTCCGAGTCATGATGCGCCTCATCCAAGACCTGCGCGACGACCCGGCCGACTACGACGCCCGCGCCCAGTACGCGTGGGCTGGCTCCATCGCGCACAGCGGCTCCCTCTCCTGCGGGCGCGGCAACAGGGGCGACCTGGCCTCGCACAAGCTCGGGCACTCGCTGAGCCTGCTGTTCGACACGCCCCACGGCATGTCGCTCGCCGTGATGATGCCAGCCTGGGCGCGGTACGTCGCGCGGGAGAACCCCGTGCCCTTCGCGCGCTTCGCCGAGGCCGTCTTCGACGTGGAGCCCGGCGACGACGAGGACGTGGCGTTCGACGGCATCGACCGCCTGGAGGACTACTTCCGCTCCGTCGGCGCCCCCACGACCCTGAAGGAGCTAGGAGTGAAGGAGGCCGACATACCGAGGCTGGCCGAGAACGCCGGGGCGTTCGCCCCGTTCGGCGTGCTCAAGCTCCTGAACGCCGAGGACATCATAGAAATATACAAACTGGCGTATTAAGGGGCTTGACTGCCGCGCATGCGCCCCTGTATAATGCAGGGAGTGTTGCTTGTGTGGTTCGCGGGGATGGCGGAATTGGTAGACGCGCAAGACTAAGGATCTTGTGGCTATAAAGCTGTGGGAGTTCGATTCTCCCTCTCCGCACCACTAAAAAAAGAAAAGTCTTTGGGAGGAGGAAACGCTATGCTGCATGTCGCTCGTTCGCTTGGCTCAGCCGTGATAGGTACTCGGCTTGGCGTCAGCATGATGATGTGCGCGGTTCGCGGATCCTCGCCCGGAGCGATGGTCGGCGTATAGCCGCGCCACGCGCGTTTTCACGGCGGGGATTCCATTCGTTGGGATCCCCGCCGTTTTTTTGTGTCATGTAACTTTATTTAGGAGGAATTTCAGTATGTCCACGAAACAGAAGCACTTCGAGACGCTCGCCGTTCACGGCGGGCAGGAACCAGACCCGTCTACCCTGTCGCGCGGCCTCCCCATCAGCCGCACCAGCTCCTTCGTCTTCAAGAGCGTCAAGCACGGCGCCGACCTGTTCGCCCTGAGGGAGCTCGGCTACATCTACTCCCGCCTGACCAACCCCACGGTGGACGCCCTCGAGCAGCGCATAACCCTGCTTGAGGGAGGCGCGGCGTCCGTCGCGACGGCGTCGGGCACGAGCGCCATCCACTACGCCATAACGACCCTCACCCAGGTGGGCGACGAGATAGTCTCAGGCTCCAACCTCTACGGCGGCACGTACACCATGTTCGACGCGATCTTCCCGACGCTCGGCCTCAAGACCCACTTCGTCGACGCCCGCGACCCCAAGAACTTCAAGAAGGCCATAACCCCCAAGACCAAGGCCCTCTACATCGAGACCATCGGCAACCCTGCCCTCGACTTCACCGACGTCGAGGCTGTGGCCAAGATCGCCCACGAGGCCGAGATACCCCTGATCGTGGACGGCACGTTCACGACCCCTTGGCTCCTGCGCACCATCGACTACGGCGCGGACATAGTGATCAACTCCTTGACCAAGTGGATAGGCGGGCACGGCACGGCCATAGGCGGCGTCTTGACGGACTCCGGCAAGTTCAAGTGGAAGGGCAACAAGAAGTTCCCGCTGCTGAACGAGCCAGACCCCAACTACCACGGCCTGCGCTGGGCTCACGACCTGCCCGACGCTCTGGCGCCCGTGGCCTACGCACTTCGAGTGCGCACCGTTCCCCTGCGCAACCTCGGCGCCTGCCTCTCGCCCGACAACGCGTGGATATTCCTTCAGGGCTGTGAGACCCTCTCCCTCCGCATGGCCCGCCACGTCGAGAACGCGGCCAAGGTCGCCGAGTACCTGGCCTCCCATCCGAAGGTCGCCTGGGTGCGCTTCCCCGGCCTGAAGGACGACCCGACCTACCCCGTCGCCTCCAAGTACCTCAAGAAGGGCTTCGGCGGGATGGTGGTCTTCGGAGTCAAGGGCGGCGTCGAGTCCGGCGCCAAGTTCATCGAGGCCCTCAAGCTGTTCAGCCACCTCGCCAACGTCGGCGACGCCAAGTCCCTGGCGCTCCACCCGGCCAGCACCTCCCACAGCCAGATGAGCGAAGAACAGCAGAAGGAGGCCGGCCTTCCCCCGGAGCTGGTTCGCCTCTCGATCGGCATCGAGCACATCGACGACATCCTCGCCGACATCGAGCAGGCCCTCGCTAAGGCCTAGGGTATTTTCGTAGGGGGCGAGAACCGTTTTCTTCTCTCCCCCCTGCATCCAGCATAGGCACAAAGGAGATTTCGATGGCCGAAAAGTACGAGTGTATAACGATCGCCGACCTAACCCTGCAGAGCAAGGAGGTCTTGAGCAGGCCGCGCGTGGTCTGCTCCGTAAACGGAACGCCGAACCCGGACGGCTCGAACGTCATAGTCATATGCCACGCCCTGACCGGCAGCCACCACGTGACGGGAGCGCCGTCCCCCGGCCTGCCCGACGCTTGGTGGGAGGACGTCGTGGGGCCGGGCCGCGCAATCGACACAGACCGCTTCTGCGTGGTCTGCTGCTGCAACTTATGCAGCCCCTACGGGAGCTCCGCGCCGACGGACATCGACCCGGCCACAGGGCGCCCAATCGGCATGAGCTTCCCCGTGATAAGCCCGCGCGACGTGGCCCGCTCTCAGAGGGCAGCCCTGAACGCCCTTGGAATAAACAGAATCGCCGGGGTCGTCGGCGGCTCGCTCGGAGGCATGATAGCGCTAGAGTGGGCAGCGTCTTTCCCTGATACGATGGACTTCTGCGTAGCCATAGCCGCGCCGGCCCTAATGTACCCTCAGGCCGCGGCGTTCAACATCGTCCAGCGCCGCTCGATAACGACCGACCCGGACTGGAAGGACGGCGACTACTACCCTGACCGAGGCCCCATGAACGGCCTTTCCAACGCCCGCATGCTCGCGATGATAACCTACCGAAGCGAGGAGTCATTTATAAACCGCCGCGCAACGGCACAGAACGGCGAGGTGGAGGGCTATCTCATGTACCACGGGGAGGAGATCACGCGGCGCTTCGACGCGAACTGCTACCTGCATCTGACGCGGATGATGGATCTGCACGACATAAGCGATGGGCGCGGAGACATCGAGGCGGCGTTCGAGGGCTTCAGGGGCAACGGGAAGCGCTTCTTGGCCGTGGGGATAAACAGCGACATCCTGTTCCCGGCCTGGCAGGTGCGGGAGCTGTTCGACGCCGCGGTGGACGCAGGAGTGAACGCGTCGTACCGGGAGATAAAGAGCGACGTCGGGCACGACGCGTTTCTGGTCGAGACGGAGAGGATGTCGGAGATACTGCGGGAGTTCCTGGGGTGACGGAGTACGGGGGCTCCGCCTCATTCCATGCTCCCTACCTGAACACCTCCTCGAACTGGCGCAGGTTCTCCAACTCCCACCCCTTGCGATTGATGATCGCGAACACCACGCGCTTGAAGCGCCCGGCAAACTCCGCCTCGGCGAACGTCTCCTTGAACAGCGTCGCGATGTGCCGCGGCGGGTTGTGGAACGCTCCGCAGCCCCACGCCCCGAGGACAAGCGAATCGTGCCCGTGAAGGGCGCTGATGCGGAGTATCGACCGTATCTTGCTCCTCGCGCGCGGAACCTCGTCATCCACTATGTACGGCTCGCCGTCCCGCAGGGTCATGTGAGGGCAGTTGATCGCCGGGACGCTGACGACCGCGACCTTGTACGGCTCGGCCAGCAGGGGGTAGCCGCTCGCCTCGTCCCCCCGGAAGACCGTCACGCCGCCTGAGTACACGCCGCCGCTGAGCCAGTCCAGGGGGTACTGGTTGGGGCTGGGCTTCACGCCGTAGCGCTCGTACTGCCATGCGTACTCGGCGAACGCGTACATGGAAACGAAGAGGTTCGTCCTGCGGAAGATGTTCTCCTCCTGAGCGCCAGAGCCATTAATAACGCCGCCGCCTGGGTTCCGCCTGCTGGCCATGTTCAAAACACAGGGGTAGACGCCCTGCTTCACAAGCGCCTCCGCAGCGTTGAGGCTGTCGGAGTCGATCACCGAGTACTCCGTGTTGTACCTTTCGCCGCCGTCAGGGAGGGCGTCGGGAGACCTATAGAACGCCGAGGTCATGCCGGAGGACGAGATTGGCACGCGCGTCCCGCCGCTCATGTAGCCGCCGTCCTTCACGATCGCCAGGGTCTGGTTGAAAATCTCGATAAGTAGGTTGCGGCAGTACTGCCAGTTCTCGTCGTTCTTCGCGCCATAGAAGTTCCGGCGCCAAGCATCTGGGTCAAAATACACCATGATTCCTCCTTTATATATACGTGCGGGAGCAGAGTAGACATGCCCCCGCACCAGCCAATAAGCTAGGCCTCACAGAATCGTGAGGTTCAGCGCGATCTCCCGATCCTCCGAGCCGTCGTTCACCAGCGCGACTCGGACTGTGACGAAGTAGGCGACGCCGCAGCGGAACTCGCCGGCAGCTAGGTCAGACAGCGCCACCGTGGCCGAGGCCTCCGCCTCGTCGTCGGCGTATATCCGAATAGAAAGCGTTCTCATGTCCAGGCCATTGACCACCGCCTGCTCGGCGATGGCAGCTGTGGACTCAGGCGACAGGCGCAGGGTGGAGATTTTGCCCGGCCCGTCGAGCTCGGCAAGCGTCACCTCGCCAGAGGCTGGGACAGTTATCCGCTCGTCGACGGTGGCGAGGAACGGCGGTTGATCAGCGGATGTCTGCTTCGCTGGCAAATAATCAGACAGAGACCTAGAGGTGGAGGGCGACCTCAGGTAGCGGTAGATGCCGTTGTCGCGCGGCGCTCCCCTTCCTCCCACCATGCGACGGACGGGGGCTGGGGCGGCTGCTGGGACGGGCATGCAAAGAGCATCCGTAACACACAGACTAGGAGCGCTTCGTGCCATATCGGGCATCTCACCCCAGCCGCCGGGCAGGGCGTTCGCCACGGCTACTGTTCCGGCGATGCGCTCGCCCTTCTCCTTCCGCGTGGCGACGAACGCCGTCTCGCTCGACAGCACGCCGTACTTCAGCGACTCCGAGACTATGAGGGCGGCGAGCGCTTTCTTGTACTGCAGCTCGCGGTTCTCGGCGTAGAGCGTGACGCCGTCAGTCTTCAGTTCGTAGCCGAGGGGCGCCAGCTTGCGCTTGATCCCAGAGGCGTCAAGATAGAACGAGTTCTTTATGAAGTCCAGCTCCTGAACCTGCCGGGCGCCGTAGAGCGTCTTTATCGCCGAGTCCCCGGACAGAGCAATGACGTCGGCCTTGACAGTCCGTTCGTCGAACGAGACCGACACGTCAGGGCAAGCGCCGGACGTTTTGACTTTCCCGACGACCCACAGAGGCACGCCGCCCATCAGACTGCCGATGTCGAGGCCGCCGCCTTTATTGTCCGAGCTGACGCGCCCACGGCCAGCTATGAAGGCCTCGGCGCCGTGAAAGTCCACGGTCACGCTCTCGACGACCGTGCGCGACCACCGCGAGAGGATGGTGTTCACGGCGTTCGCCAGGGGAGCGCTGGCTTTTTTGCCGTATTCGCCGCTGGTCAGGTAAGC
>JAISUL010000031.1 GCA_031272145.1 Synergistaceae bacterium | reverse complement strand
CAAGGCGACGCGCGACTCCTTCCGCACTCACGTGGTCGCCGTCGTGGTGCTGGTTGCCACGATCATATTCGGGGCGTTCAGCATGACGTACACGATGTTCCAGCACGGCGAGCCGCGTTATGTGGAGGTTAGCCAAGGAGTGCGGGCTTCCCAAAGGGAAGCGAGTTCCCCTAGGGAATCCGCCACTGCGCCAGCCAGCGCTGACGCTGAGGCTCAGGACGCAAAGCCCAGCGCTGCGTTATAATTCAAGCAAGAGAGGTGTTCAACGATGGACGAACAGCGGGACGATCGGCTGTACGACGAGAAGCTAGGGCGCGTCGAAGACCGCCTGGGAGCAAGGACATCCGGAGCGCGCTCCAGAATATAGATTCCAAAATCACTGACGAGGGCAAGGCTACGCGCAGCTCATTCCGCGCTAACATGGTTGCCGCCGTGGTGCTGGTTGCCACAATTATGTTCGGGGCGTTCAGCATGATGTACACGTTTTCCCAGCGCTGACGCTGCAGCTCAGGGCGCAAAGTCCAGCGCCGCGTTATAATAATCCAAAGTCTGAAAGACTGAAAGACTGAAGAAAACCCCTGGGGGCGAAGGAAACAAACGCCCCCAGAGTGTATGCTGCTGCCGCTGCTGCTACAGCATAAACGGGGGGTTTCTCGTGTACTTCTTCAGGAGTACCGCGTACTCCTCCTCGCAGCCCTTCTTCACGTGGTAAACGTGCTCATCCGTGGGGAAACGGCCCTGCTTCACGTCGTCAACGTACTCCTTGAAGGCGTTCGTCACAACCTCGGCCACGTTCGCGTACTTCTTCACGAACTTCGGCGTAAAGGCCTGGAACTGCCCCAACATGTCCCCGCAGATAATCAGCTGCCCGTCACACGGCGCACCGGCACCAATCGAGTACACGGGAATAGTTAGGCGCTTGTGCAGAAACTCCGTGAGCTCCGGCGGAACGGCCTCCAAAAGAACCGCGTAAGCCCCAGCGTCCTGAACCGCCAAGGCGTCCTCTATCACGTGAGTCGCCGAGTCAGGCGTCAAACCCTGAGCCTTGAAGCCACCCATAGGGCCGGAGCTCTGCGGCGTCAGGCCAATGTGCCCGCAAACCAGCACGCCGCTCTCAGCGATCGCCGTTATGCGCTCCTCAACCCTCCGGCCACCCTCAAGCTTCACCGCGTCAACCTCGGCCTCCTTGAAGAAGCGGATGGCGTTTTCAACAGCCAACTCGTTGGAAACCTGGTACGAGCCAAACGGCATGTCGCCCATAATAAACGTGTTCGGCGCCCCACGGCGAACGGCACGGCAGTGCGAAATGCACTCGTCCATAGTCACGGGAATCGTGCCGCTGTATCCCATCACAACCATGCCAAGCGAGTCGCCTACCAAGATCATGTCCATACCAGCGGCCTCGGCAAACATCGCCGTCGGAAAGTCGTACGCCGTAACCCACGCGACTTTCTCCCCGTCTTCCTTCATCTTAAGAAACTCCAAGCGGCCTTTCTTCTTAGCCATAGAATAAAAACTCCTTCCTGTGTATGATGCCACAAAGGGGACTGCCTAAGCCGTCGTCGGCTAGAGGCCTCAAGTTCCCCTAAAGCAGCTCTGCTATTTGCACCGCGTTAGTCGCCGCACCCTTGCGAAGCTGGTCGCCTGACACCCACAGCACTAGGCCGTGGCAGCCCTCCGGGGCGCTATGGTCGCGCCTGATCCGGCCCACGTGAACCAAGTCCTGGTCGGAGGCGAAAAGCGGCATGGGATAACGGTTCTTCAGCGGCTCGTCAATAACCTTCACCCCTGGCGCACGCTCCAATATCGCACGCGCCTCGCCGGGGGAAAGAGGACGCTCCGTCTCAATCGTCAAGGCCTCGGAATGACTGCGCATCACAGGCACCCTCACGCACGTGGCCGACACGCGCAGACTGGGCGCGTGCAGTATCTTCCGCGACTCGTCCCGCATCTTGAGCTCCTCCTTGGTGTACCAGTCATCGGGGACAAACGCGTCTATGTGCGGAATCAGATTGAACGCTATCTGATGCTGAAACACCGACGGAACGGACGGCAAGTCAAACATGTCGGGGTCGCTGTTAGTATTATCCCACTTGGTCGCCGCGTAGTCCCTTATCTGCCGCTCAAGCTCCTCTTGGCCAGCCTTTCCAGCGCCGCTGACGGCCTGATATGTCGAGGCGCACAGCCGCACCAGACCCGCCGCCCTGTGCAGCGGTGCCAGAGCTACCATCGCAATGATGGTGGAGCAGTTCGGATTGGCGATAATTTTCCCATGCCCATGCCCTGCATGAGAAGCTATGTCCTCGGGGTTCACCTCGGGCACGACGAGCGACACGTCCTGCGCCATACGGAAGGCGCTTGAGTTGTCGATCACGACGGAGCCAGCCTCCACCGCAACTGGCGCCCACTTCCTGCTGACGTCAGAGTCGACCGCAAACAGGGCTACGTCGATACCCCTCCAGCTCTCGAGGGTGACCTCCTCGACCGGAATATCGTCCCCGCGCCACTTGACCGTCCTCCCGGGGCGGGAAGCCAGGAGGCGCAGCGACCTCACTGCCAGCGTGCCGCCGTCCACCCGTTCCTCCAGCACCTTGACCATCTCTACCCCGACCGCGCCGGTCGCGCCGAAAACCGCTATGTTCTTCGGTGTCATATGCCGAGGCACTCCTTCATATCGTGGTCGATCTGGGCGGCGCACTGCTCCGAGGCCTCGACCAGAGGCAGACGCAGGTGGTTCTCGCAAAAGCTTGGGGAGTTCGCCCCTCCCAGCTTGCTGACCGCGTACTTGATGGGGGCGGGGCTCGTCTCCATGAACAGGCTCTTCATGAGGGGGAAGAGGCGGAGGTGGAGCTCCCTCGCCTTCGTCACGTCGCCGGCTAGACACGCGCGGATCATGTCCGACGTCTCGCGCGGCGCCACGTTCGACAGCACCGAAATAACCCCGTGCCCGCCGGCGTTCACGAGGTGGAAGGCCTGGTCGTCGTTGCCCGACAGAACGAAGAAGTCCCTGCGAACCCGGCGCAGCAGCCGGCGGATGGTCTCGTCGACCTGAGCCTGATTCCCGGAGGCCTCCTTGAGCGCGATGATGTTGTCTATCTCGGCGAGCCGCAGGACGGTATCGGGCAGCAGGTTGACGCCGGTGCGCCCCGGCACGTTGTACAGCACGACTGGGATGGACACGCTTGAGGCCACGGCCTTGAAGTGCCGGTAGAGCCCCTCCTGCGTCGGCTTGTTGTAGTAGGGCGTGACGACCAGCACTGCGTCCGCGCCCAACGCCTCGGCGCGGCGGCTCTCCTCGACGGCGTGGGGCGTGCTGTTGCCGCCAGTGCCAACGACGACTGGCACGCGGCCGTTCACGCGCTTTACGGCCATGCGGACGATCTCCTTGCGCTCCTCCGACGTCACGGTGGGGCTCTCGCCCGTCGTGCCCAGCACGACCAAGAACTCCACCCTCTCGTCGATCTGCCAGTCAAGCAGCTTCCTGAACCTCTCGTAGTCTATGCCGTTCTTGGTGAACGGGGTGATCAGCGCAGTCCCCGTGCCCCTAAGCGAGAGAGTCTTCAACTCCACAACCTCCTCCGCAGCTAGCGCATGCCCCGCCGCACACGCTGCCGCTTTTCCACGCGTTGACGACCGGCACGAAGACGTCCAGAATGGCCGGAATCTCGTCGGGGACGACCGTCCCATCGGCACCCGTAGCTGTCTCGCTGACCCCTAGGAGCTCCCGCACGGCGTCCGGGGTGTCGAACCCGTCCATGATGGCCTGGACGACGTCGCGCAGGAGCACCCCATCACACACGACCGTCGAGGCCGGAGCGCGCGCCCAGTCCGTGGCCGACGGTAGGCTGCCGCTAGGCGATGGTTTTGCAGCGCACATAGTTGACCCCGCTTCCACGCGATGAGCGTAATGAGCCCTCAACTAGGACGTGTTCGCCATGTTTTTTGGCGAGGAGGGTCTCCCTCAGGTCTGGGTCATAGACCCTGACGAGGAGGAAGTCGTGCCGCGCCATCCCGTCGAGCTCTCCGTCTTGCCGGACGGCGAACTGCGCGTACTTGCCGACGCCGCTCTCGCCCTCCGACTGTCCCTTTAGAAAGTGCACCTTGCCAGATATTCTGACGTGATTTTCGAGTTCCATCGGACGCACCGCCTTTCGCATCTATATCCGCACAGCGTGGGGTCTAAGACCCCAAAAAGCAGTGTAGCACAGCCCCTAGGCTCCGTCAAGAGGTCGGGCTTATGCCCAGCTTGTGGACGAGGGGGTCTTTTCCTATCATTCCCAGCGGCGCGCAAGAGGTGTTAGCCTCAAAAGGGATAAGCCCGTGCTAAAATCGGGGGCGTGGAATTTGCTGTTCGCATTTCACGAAACAGGAGGAGATCATTTTGATCGAAGCACTGCTCGAAAGGAAAAACAGAACCGCCGAGATCGCGGCGGAGATGCGGGCTTCTTCCCTGCCTCTGGTGCTCTACGGGGCGGGAGGGTACGCTGACCTGACGCTGAACACGCTTGACCGCCTCGGCGTCAAAGTCAGCGGGATATTTGTCGACGCCATGTACCATCGCCCTAACGCGCGCTTCCGCGGCATGCCCATAGAGACGTATGAAACACTGTTCGGGCGTTTGGGGCGGTTCAACGCTGTTCCGGCGTTTGCGGTCGGGTCTGAGAAAATATTTGCCCTCGCCTGCGACTGCCCCGGCATAGACAGGGTCTTTTTTCTGGATACGTCGGGCACGGACAACGCCATGGACTGGCGCTTCATCGCCGAGCACGGGCGCGAGTTCGACGAAACGTTCTTCATGCTCTCCGACCGCCGTTCGCGCGAATCCTACATCGCCTACCTGAACACGATGATCAGCGGCGACTGCGGGCATTTGCTGAACTACGTCTCCGAGCGGAGATATTTTCTTGACCCCGACGACGTCGACCTGAAGCTCAGCGGCAACGAGGTCTTCGTCGACTGCGGCTCGTACACCGGCGACACGGTGCTGGATTTTTGCCAGGCTGTATCTAACCGCTACGATCGGATTTTTTGTTTCGAGCCGGATCGCGAGAACGCAGCGGCGCTGGCCAAGACCGTTGCCGCGCGCGGGATCGGCGGCGTCACGATCTTCGAGAAGGCAGCGTGGAACCGCGCGGAGACCCTGCATTTCCGAAGCAGCGGCAGCGCATCAGCCGTCGTTGAGAGAGAGAGAGAGAGAGAGAGAGAGAGAGAGAGAGAGAGAGAGAGAGAGAGAGATTTCTGTGCAGGCGGACTCGATCGACAACCTGCTTGGGGACGAGCCGGTCTCGTTCATCAAGATGGACATCGAGGGGGCGGAACTAAAGGCGCTCCACGGCGCCGCGCGCACTATCGTCTCGAAGCGCCCCAAGCTCGCCGTCTGCGTCTACCACAAGGCGGAGGACTTGATCACCATCCCGCAGTACCTGCATACGCTGCTGCCCGACGCTAGGTTTTATTTTAGGTCGCACATGTTTTCCGCCAGGGTTACCCTCGCCGCACCGGAGTACAGGGTGGGGCTATGAACAACAATCTGCCACTCTACGCCGCTATGGAGAGCGCGTGCCTCGCGTACCCGTACCCAGACCCGCGCTCGAAGCCGCGCCCCAAAGCCCACATGCCCAAGGGCGACGCCGAGCGTTTGTAGGCGCTGATGGCGTCCATCATGTTTGTGCTAACGGTGGTTTTCTCATCGTCCGCGACATACGGCGTCGGCTGGCTCTCGGCCGCTATCTCGCGCCGCGCCTGAGCTGCGCTTGCCGCGGCCTTGGCTGCCACGCTCCTGTCCTGGCTCGACGGGTCGCCGGGCGCCATGGCCGCGCGCTGAACCTGCTCCATGTCGCGCAGGGTCTTTTCAGGGTCGCTCGACGGCGGGACGTGTATCGGGACTTCACCGCCGGTGATGTAAGACCTGCCGTCAGGCCCCCTCGTGTACGTGTAGCTGACCGCTCCTCCGAAGCGCCCCGCCGCGGCCTTGTGGGCGGCCTCGTGGGCGATGACCTCGCGCTCCGTGGCTCGCAGCTCGGCCAGAACCCGCTCCTCGCTGGACGACTGCTCGGCATTGGCCACTCCGCCCTGCTCCGGCGCCTTGGGCTCTATGTGCCTGACCCCTCCGGGCGTCCTGCCGAGCGCGGCCTCGTCGCCCTTCACCGTGACCTCGGCCGAGGTGATGTACCGCCGTCCGTCGGGGCCGGTCGTGTAATGGTACGTCGAGGACACCTCGGCGTCCGCGCCAGCCGCGGCCTTCAGCGCCCGCTCCTGAGCCAGAACGCGCTGCTCGCCCATCGCCAAGCCAGTGTCCCGCGCCTGCACGGACGGCCTCAAATATCCCGCCGACAAAGCGGAAGCTATCTCCATACCGACCAACTCCCCTCTTTTTTATGGACGACGCATAATAAGACGGCGCAGATGCTATCATAGGCCTGCCCTCGGTGCAACACGCTATTCTCTCGATCTTGGAGGTTTTGCTCTCATGCTCGACAGCGCGAAACAAAATCGGAAGGCGCCCTCGCAAATGAGGTCTATACCGGCGATGGACGCGCTCCTCAGCGAGGAGTGGACTGAGCCTTGGCTGAAACAGCTTGGGCGCGGCACGGTCAAGCGCGTGTTCGACGCGGCTCTGGCGGAGCTGCGGCGCCGTATTGCGGCGGACGAGGCGCCGCTTGCCCCCGACGCCATTCGCTCCGCCCTGGCTGACGCGCTCGCTAGACGGGCTGGGCGCGGCCTGCGGAGGATCATAAACGCCACAGGCGTCGTCATACACACCAACCTTGGGCGCTCATGCCTAGCGGACGAGGCGGTCGAGGCGGTTCGCATGACTGCCTCGCGCTACGGCAACCTCGAGTACGACGTCGAGGAGGGCACGAGGGGCAGCAGGAACTCCCACGTCGAGGACGACGTGCGCGAGCTCACAGGCGCCGAGGCCGCGCTGGTCGTGAACAACAACGCCGGCGCCGTGCTGCTGTGCCTGTCAGCGCTTGCGCACAGCACGGAGGTCGTCGTGTCGCGCGGCGAGCTCGTCGAGATCGGAGGGGCGTTCCGCGTGCCGGACATAATGGCCTTCTCCGGCGCCCTTCTCGTCGAGGTCGGCACGACCAACCGCACGCACCTGAGCGACTACGAGGCGGCCATAACCGACCGCACCTCGATGCTCCTCAAGGTTCACCCGTCGAACTTCCGAATCATAGGCTTCACCTCCGCGCCCAAGCGGGAGGACATGGCCGCCTTAGCGCACTCCCGCGGCCTCGTCATGATGGAGGACGCTGGCAGCGGCCTGCTCGTGGACGGAGCTGACCTCGGGCTCTCCGGCGAGGCGTCGGTCGGAGCCTGCATCGCGTCCGGCTGCGACCTCGTGACCTTCTCAGGGGATAAAATGCTGGGCGGCCCTCAGATAGGCGTCATCGTCGGGAAGAAGTGCCTCGTTGACCAGCTGCGAAACCACCCGGCGGCGCGCGCCCTGAGGGTTGACAAGATGACGCTCGCGGCGTTCGCGGCCACGGCACGGCTTTACAGGCTGGGGGAGCTCGACCGAGTGCCGACCCTCGCTATGCTGCGCCGGAGCGGCGAATCCATGGAGGAGCAGGCGAGGCGAATCGCATCGGCCATAGGCGGAGTAGCGGTACAGGTCGAGGACGCGGTAGGAGGCGGGTCGCATCCTGAGCACCCGATACCGGGCTGGGGCGCAGTCCTGCCCTGCGGAGGAGCAGGCGGAGCAGGGCGCCTTCTGGCAGCTCTGAGGTCGCGTAGCACCCCGATACTTTGCGGGGCGCGCGGGGACGCGGCGGTCATACACGTCCGCACCCTCCTGCCCGGCGACGAGGAGGAGGTCATCGCGGCGTTCCAGCGGTTGGTGCCTAATTAGCTTTTGGCCTTCAGCAGGGCAGCTAGGCGGTTAAACTCGGCCATGTCGTCGGGCGTGGCTGAGCCCTGTTTCATGCGGGCCTCCAGCATTTTTACCCGCTCCTCGTTCCGCTTGCGCCTAAGCTCGCCCGCTATCAGAATGGGCGTGTCCTCGCCTCGCTGGAACGACGCGCGGAAGGCGTCGCCGAGCGCTATGACCCTCATTGGGAAGACCTCGCCTGTCATATGCCAGCGTTCCTCCAGCTCCTCCGGCGAGTCGGTAAGGATGGCCGCGGCGACGTCCTTGACCCCGCTGCCCGACAGCAGGGCGACGGTCTCGGCCGCGTCGCACGACGAGCGGAACTCCTCGTCGCGCCACAGAAGCGAGCACATGGCCGCCTCCATAGGGTCTAGCGCCTCGTTGCCCTCGCCGTCCGCCTCGGTTGGCGCGCCTTCTGCTCTATTTTCCGGCCGACGGTCTGCGCTCCTCCGCTGCGCTGCTTTTTTTATTTCGTCCCAAAACTGGTGGGGATATATGCCCATAGCCGCGGCCAGCTGCGGCGCGTAGGGGGCCAGCGACGGAATGGACAGGCGCGTAAGCCCCTCGAAGAGCGAGGCCAGCCCCCTCCCCCGCTCCGGCGAGTCGAGCAGAGGGCGGACGACGTGGAGGTGCTGCAGCACCAAAGGACGGGCGGACGCGACCGCCGCGTCGAATATCTCCTTCCCTCCTTCAAAGCACAGAAGCTCGTCCGGGTCTTTTCCCAGCTCCTTCGGAAGCGCGACGACGCTCACGTCAAGGCCGAGGCTCTGGAGCGTGTACATGCCGCGCAGTGTGGCATCCTGCCCGGCCGTGTCGCTGTCGTAGCATATGAGGCATCGGTCGCTGAAGCGCTTGAGCAGCCCTGCCTGCTCCTCGGTGAGGGACGTTCCGAGGGACGCGACTGCCTCCGTGTAGCCGCTCATGTGGAGGCGCAGCACGTCCATGTAGCCCTCGACCAGGATGGCCCTCTTCCTCTCCCTTATCGAGTCCCGCGCGGCGCGGAGCATGTAGAGGTTCTTGCGCTTGCTGTAGATGACCCCCTCGGGGCTGTTGATGTACTTCGCGCCCTCTCCGTCGACTATGCGCCCGCCGAACGCAACGACTCGCCCCGACAGGTCCCGTATGGGGAACATCACCCTCCCTCTGAAGCGGTCGTAGATTCCATTCTGTCCCTCTACGACGAGGCCGGCGTCCATCGCCTCGCGCGGCGACACCCCCTCGTCGCGCAGGCGCCTCCAGAGCGAGTCCCATGACGCGGCGCTCCAGCCGAGCTCGAAGCGGGCGGCGTCCGAGTCGGAGACGTTCCTCCGCGCGAGGTACGCGCGGGCCGCAGACCCCTCCGCTGCCGACAGAAGCGAGCGAAAGACCCGCGCAGCCAGCTCCATGACGTCGTGAAGCCCGCGTCTCCGCGAGTTTTTCTCGTATGCCTCGCGATTAGCCGTCAGTTCGACCCCGGCCCGATCGGCCAAGAGCTCCAATGCCGCGCGGAAGTCCAGTCCCTCGCTCTCCATGACGAAGGTGAACACGTCCCCGCCCTTGCCGCACCCAAAGCAGTGGAAGCTCTGCCGTTCGCGCGACACGTGGAACGACGGCGTCTTCTCGTCGTGAAACGGGCAAAGCCCGACGTAGTCCCTTCCGGCGGCGGTCAGGCGAACCCTCTCCGCTATCACGTCAACTATGTCAACGCGATCCTTGACGTTTCTCACATCATCGTTCATTTCAGTATGTGTTAGAGCTGCGGCGTCTGGCGATGCGCCTTGCTGGAGCCGCAGACGTGGATTTGGGGGTGGGTTTAGGTTTTACTTTTGCTCTTGCTACCGGGTTTTCGTCGACCCTTCGGGCGAAGAACAGGGTCACGAACAGGAAGACTATGTTGGGCGTCCAGGCGGCAAGAATGGGCGGCATGTTGCCCGACTCGCCCAGGGCGCGGCAGAATGACATGATGACGTAGTATGCGAAGACGAACACGACGCTTATGCCGAAGCCCACGCCTGACCCGGAGCGCCCCTTCCGCGACGCCCCGAAGCTTGCGCCCAGCGCCGCCATGATCACGCATGCCCATGGCACTGCCAGCTTCAGGTGGAACAGCATCCACAGGGGTGAGAGGTCGGTTCCGGCGGCGCGCGCCTCGGTTATGTAGCGCCAGAGCTCCCTCGCGCTCATGTCCACCGGGCGCTTGCTTCGGCGCTGAAGCTGCTCGGGCGAGAGGTTCAGCGCCAGCCTCTGCCTGTCGAAGCGGAACAGCAGGCGCACGGCCCCGTCCTCCGCGACCTCGAAGACCCTGCCGTCCTCGATCCACCACTCGCCGTCCTTCCATATCCCGCTTTTCGCGAACGACTCCCGCGTCAGGCGGTTCTTGTCGAACTCGTGCAGCATGACGTTGCTCATAGTCCCAGCCGCCGTGTCGAGCTGGTCCAGGTAGATGACGCGCTTAAGCTCCCCGTCGCTCTCGTCGCGGAGGAAGACCTTCTCCTGGAGCGCGGAGGACTGGTTCTTGAATATCTCATAGCGCATCAGGTTCTCGGCTGCCTGAGTCGTGACCGGCACGATGGTCTCGTTGAAGACCAAGGCGCCCAGCGCCACGGCGAACGAGGCCATGAGCACCGGGCGCAGCACCCGCGAGAACGGCACGCCTATGGACTTGAGTGCCACGAGCTCGCTGTTGGACGCGAGGCGCGACATTCCCAGGAGCGTGGAAAGGAGGCATGACATAGGCAGAGTGAGGGCAACGACCTCCGGCAGCCTGTAGACAAATAGGCGCGCCACAACGCCCAGCGACACGCCGTGCTCGATGACCAGCTTCGCCGCCTGAAACATCAGGTCTCCGGCGACGAAGATCATCGTGAAGATAAACATCCCGAACAGAAACGGCCCCGTTATCTCGATCAGGATCAGACGGTCGAGGATCGGAAGCCTAAAGCGCCGAACCATCACTTCGTGAACCACACTTCGTGAACCACACTCCGTGCACCACGCCCCGTGAGCCCCGCCCCATTAGGCGCAGCTCACGCTAGTGACGCTCGACAGAAAACGCGGCAGGACGGACGGCAGGACGTTGAAGGCGAAGTTGAGCTCCACCCTCTCGGCCAGCTTGTGCGCGTCCTTCCCCATAGGGCCGAATATCACGAACGGTATGTCGAGCTTCCGCAGCTCCTCTATGGGCAGGGCGTAGTCCCGTCCCCAAAGCGGGATGTTCTTGGCCACGGAGTCCAGCCCGGCGCCGCGGAAGCCGGTGAAGCTCATGTCCGTGATGCCTTGAAAGACCTCCGCCTCCCTCAGTCCGAAGCCCTCCGCATTTAGGTGCTCCCTCAGGGCCGGCACTGCGGCGCGTATGGCCATCTCGGCAGGGGAGGCGTTTTCGTTCAGGCGTGGCGGGTACACCGGCGGCACGAAGCCCACGACGACGAGTGGCCCCTTCTCGCCCAGCAGGTCCAGCGCGCAGGACAGGGCCTCTATGTTGCGCTCGCGCTCGTCCGCTGATGTCAAGTCAAGCATAGTTTTAAGTAATGCGTCATCATCCTTCTCTGCCGCCTGCCGCATGACCTCGGCCACTGTGAGCACGCGCGGCTCCCATCCGGAGTGCCGGAGGTGGGCAAGGGTCTCCCACAGGGCGTCCATTGCGCGCTCCTTCATCTCGTTGAAGACCGCGTCCGGCGTCCTCCTCACAGTCAGGCAGTTGAAGTAGAGCACCGTTCGCTCCGGCAGAGTCACGGAGTAGGCGCTCCTCATGTCCTTCACGCGGAGGCAGCACATTGGCGGGAAGGACTGATCGCCGAGCGTGTCGGCCATCCTGCCCTCCAGCGACGCTATCAGGTACGAGGCGATCAGGGCCGAGTTCAGCCCTTGGTCGTACTCCCCAGCGTGGCTTTCGCGCCCGACGCACATGAAGAGCGGCATCAGCTTCCCGATGCTTCCGTAGAATACGGTGGGGCACGGGGCGCCGGTCTTGTCGTCTGCGCTCTCGAAGACTGGCTCCGTGTCCACGCAGATGGCGAACTCCAGCCCCTCATCGCGCTGCAGCTGCGCAAGGAACGGAACCGACCCGCGCATCCCAGCCGAGTCGCCCTCCTCGTCCGGCACGAGAAGGAGCAGGACGTTGAAGCCGAGCTGTCCCCGCGCCTCGGCGTAGTCCTCAAGAAGGCAGATGTTCAGCGCGACGCCGGTTTTCATGTCCGAGACGCCTCTGCCGAAGAGCCAGTGTCCCGATTCGAGGTCGGCTCTGGCGTCGTCCGACAGCGCGACCGAGCCGACGCGCTCGGTGTACTCCAGCGGCGAGAAAGCCCATTGTTTCAGAGGCCCGCACGACTCTGCGTCCACCACGTCGAAGTGCCCCGTTAGGATGACGGTTTTCTTGGTCTCCCTCTCTGCCCGCAGCAGGGCGGCGACAGCGTGGCGGCGGTTGTCGGGGCCGACTGGGATAAAGTGCATATCCTCCGGCCTCTCGGCGAAGTACGGGATTTTCGCCACGTGATCGCGGATGAACGCCGCGCACGCCTCCTCCCCGCCGTCTGAGCCCGTCACGCTCGGAATGGCGGCCAGCTCCAGCAGAAGCGAATATGCCCTCTCGCCCGTTTTGTCGCGGAAGTTCACTTCGGCCACCCCCGCGAGGCCGAGGGCGAGGGCGAGGCAAAAAGATCAAGTATCTTCAAGACCATCGACGTGGCCTTCTCCATCGCCTGGACTGAGATGAACTCGAACCTTCCGTGGTAGTTGTGGCCGCCGGTGAATAGGTTGGGAGTAACAAGGCCCTTCTGCGTCAGAGTGGCGCCGTCCGTGCCGCCGCGCATCGGGATGACCCGCGGCGTTATGTCGAGCAGGCGCATCGCCTCCATAGCCGTGTCGACCACGAAGCCCTTGCCGCTCTCCTTGATCTTGTCCAGCATGTTGCGGTACTGATCCCATATTTCGAGAGTGAACCGCCCGCCGTACTTGTCGTTCATCCAAGCGACGGCCTTCTCGACGAACCTCTTGCGCTCGTCGAACTTCCGCGAGTCGTGGTCCCGTATGATATATCGAAGCACAGCGCTCTCAGTGCTGCCCTCGAAGTTCATGCAGTGGTAGTAGCCCTCGTAGCCCTCCGTCGTGGCCGGCGTCTCAGCAGGGGGGAACAGGGCGTTGAGCTCCTGCCCCATCGTGACGGCGTTCAGCATCAGGCCCTTCGCCTTGCCTGGGTGGACGGCGCGTCCCTTTATCGTCACCTTGGCTCCGGCGGCGTTGAAGTTCTCGTAGGATATTTCGCCGACCGGGCCTCCGTCGAGGGTGTAGGCGAAGTCAGCCCCCCACTTCTCTACGTCGAGAAACTTCGCCAGATGCCCCACCTCCTCGTCCGGGGTGAAGGCGATCTTGACGTCCCCGTGCCTTATTTCCGGGTGGTGGACTAGATAATCTACTGCTCCGATTATCTCGGCGATGCCGGCCTTGTTGTCGGCGCCGAGCAGGGTGTTTCCGTCCGTTACGACGACGTCCTGCCCCTTGTAGTCGGCCAAGTACGGGAAGTCAGCGGGGGAGAGCACGACTGGGTCCTGCCCGGGGCGAAGAACTATCTCGCCTCCGTCGTAGTTCTCGACGACCCTCGGAGCCACGTTTTTGCCCGTTAGCTCCGTCGCCGTGTCCATGTGCGCGACGAAGCCCACGGCCGGTGCGGCATGTCCGCTAGGAAGGTTCGACGGAAGGGACGCCGTGACGTAGGCGTGTTCGCTAACTGACGCATTTATGCCGAGCGATCGCAGATCCTCCGCCAAGACCTCGGCGAGTACCGCCTGCCCCGGCGTGGACGGCACGGTCTGCGCTCCCTCGACCGACTGGGTGTCGTACGTTACGTACCGCAAGAAACGTTCGAGCGTAGAGTACATTCTCTTACTCCTTTTGCTGCGCGGATAGCGACGGTGCAAGCGGTTCCCAGCCGCCGCCGAGGGCCTTGAATAAGTTCACGATGTTCGAGACCATAGCGCCCTCGCTGGAGGCGTAGTCGTCCTCCAGGGAGAGCAGGGCCTGCTGAGTTATGATGACGTTGCTGAAGTCGGCCAGGCCGTTTATGTAGAGGTCTTCGGCAGACTCGCATGCCTCACTAGCGGCCTCGACCCCGCGCGCCAGAGAGGCGTTGCGCTCGCGCTCGCGCAGGTTGGACGTCAGAGCGTTGCGCACCTCGGCGACGGCGTTCAGCACGGTCTTCTCGTACGCTGCCAGGAGCTGCTCCTCCTTAGCGGACTGAACCTTGATGTTCTTGCGTATGGCGCCGCCGTGGAAGATGGGCAGGGTTATGCGGGGGCCGATGTTGAAGCCGAGGCTGTCCCCGAAGAGCAGGTTGCCGCTCGAAAGCGACTCAAGCCCGATCGAGCCGATGAGCGAGAAGCTTGGGAGCAGGTCCTTCTCGGCGGACTTTCTCGTGGCGGTCTGGGCGGCGAGGCGGCGCTCGGCGGCGCGTATGTCCGGCCTTTGGCGGACTGCCTCCGCGGGTATGCCAATCAGAACCGACGCGTCCGGCTTGGGCAGGGGCTTCCTTTCTCTGGCCAGAAGCAGGCTGCCAGGCACCTCGCCGACCAGAATGGCGAGGGCGTTCACGGTTTGCTCGATGTTGGCCTTCAGCGTCGGTATCGTCGCCCTCGTCTCCTCGACTGAGTAGCGTGCCTGAGCCAAGGCCAGGGCGTTGGTCAGCCCTGCCGCGTACTGGGAGCGAACCAGATCCAGGGTGTCGGTCTGGAGCGTCAGGTTCTTTTCCGCTATGTCCAGGCGGCTCTGAAGCGTGCGCAGCGAGATGTAGGTGAGAGCGACCTCGGCCGACAGGGACACCCACGCGTCGTGCAGGGAGGCGTAGTCAGCCTCGAGGGTGGCCGCGGCTGCGCTTATGCTGTCCGCGTTGCGCCCGAACAGGTCTAGCTCCCACGAGGCGTCTACGCCGAGGTGGTACAGGCCGACGGTCTGGCCGTTGCCCGTCCCGTTGTTCTCGGACGTCCTTGTCCTATACCAGTAGTCCGTCGTGTCGACGACGGGCATATTGGCGGACTTGGCTATGCCGAGCGAGGCGCGTGACTCCATGACCTTTGCCCGCGCCGTCTTCATATCCTTGTTGTCCTTGAACGCCTGTTCGACGAGCTGCGTCAGAACGTCGTCGCCCAAAGCGTCCCACCACCGCGCCAGGACTTCGAGAGGAAGCGGCCTGTTTAGCACCGCCGCGTTTTCCGGCGCCGAGTACTTTCGCACCAGCGCCACCCATCTCTCGTCCTCCGCCGCGCTTTCCGTCGCGTTCAGCGCGAGCAGCGCGAATAACGCGAGGATGGCGCAGCGCCTCCAAAAACCAGAAAAATGTTTCACCGCGGACTACCGCCCTTCCGAAGATTCATGTACCGCACATTATAATACAACGCGCGATATGTGTTAATATCGGAGGGCGAGGTGATGTTAGTCATGGCCGAGGACACGATGGTGAAGGACGAGCCGCGGGCGCTTGGCGATTGGGGCGAGATGGAGATGACGTCTCTCTACATCACGCCCGTCGACGAGAAGGTGTTCGGCGCCGAGGTCAGGCGTCTGGACTGCAAGGTGGACGGCATCAGGGCGGCGCAGGACAAGCAGGATGCCCTGTCGAACGAGAACTTCAGGAAGGTGCGGGAGGACATCTCGCGCCTCGACGAGAAGGTTGAGCGCCTCGACGAGAAGCTCGGTGCGACCCGCGAGGACGTAGCCCGTCTCGAAGGGAAAGTCGACAAGGTCTCCGAGGACGTAGTGCGCCTCGATAAGAGGTTCGACGGTGTGGACGCAAAGTTCGACGGTGTGGACGCAAAGTTCGATCGCCTCGACGCGAAGATCGACGGCGTCGGCAAGGAGCTCAACGCGAAGATCGACGGCGTCAGCGATAAGCTCGACGCGAAGATCGACGGCGTCAGCAAGGAGCTCAACGCGAGGATCGACGACCTCAGCAAGAAGCTCGACGAGAAGTTCGAGAGGGTGGACTCCCGTTTCTGGTGGATGTTCGGCGGGGTAGTCCTGGCCTTGCTGGTACCGATGGCGCTCCAGTACTTATTGAAGTAAAAGCGCGGGGAACGATCACGCCACCCCCCGCGCCGTTGCTTTATTACTGCTTCTTCGGCATGTGTATCGCGCGGCCAAGCGCTGCCAGCGCCGCCTCGCCCATCGCCTCGGACACGGTCGGGTGCGCGTGTATCGTCGTCACGATCTCGTCGATCGTTGCCTCCAGACGCAGGGCAAGCCCAGCCTCGGCTATCATGTCCGTCGCAGGGCCGCCTAGGATGTGGACGCCAAGCACCTCGTCGTAACGCTCGTCCGCGACGATCTTTATCAAACCGCCGGCGTCGCCAGCGATGACGCTCTTGCCGTTCGCCGACAGAGGGAAGCGCCCGACCTTTACCTTGTGCCCGGCCTTCCTCGCCGCGTCCTCCGACAGGCCGACCGACGCCGCAGCCGGAGACGTGTAAATCGCGCTGGGCACGGTCTTATACTCCATCTTCTCCCGCGCGCCCATGGCGTTCTCCACCGCTATCTCGCCCTCGCGTGACGCCACGTGGGCCAGCATTATCGGCGAGGCGCAGTCCCCTATCGCGTAAATTCCGGGCACGCTGGTCTCCATGTACTCGTTGACCACGATTCGCCCGCGCTGCACATCTACGCCGGCAGTCCCCATGTCCGGCGCGGAAGGACGCCGGCCAGTGGCGACCAGCAGGGTGTCGACATTTAGCTTGATCGGCCCTGACTCCGTACCCACGTCAAGCGACACGGAGGAGCCATCGGACTCCACGCTGTTTAGTTTAGCCCCGGTGTGGAAGACGACGCCCTTGGCCTCAAGCGCCGCGCGAAGCACAGCCGCGATCTCCGAGTCGATGTTCGGCAGAATCTGCGGCAGCATCTCGACCACGGTCACGGACACGCCGAACGACGAGAACACCGAGGCGAACTCCACCCCTATGACCCCGCCCCCCGCTATGGCGATGCTCCCAGGGAGGCTCGGCAGCGATAGTGCTCCGTCGCTGGTGATCACGTTGCCGCCTATCGCAAGGCCCTTTATGGGGGGGACGGACGGCACCGAGCCGGTCGCTATCACGATCGCGTCGGCCTCAATGACGCGGCCGCCGGCCTCGACCGTCCTCGGCGACGTCAGCTTGGCCTCTCCGGTCACGCGATCAACCCCGTTCGACTTGAGCAGCACTCCGACCCCGCCCACAAGCTGCGAGACCACGGAGGCCTTGCGCTTCTGAATCGCGGCCCAGTCGAAACGAACGCCCTCCGCGAGAATCCCTATCGACGGCCCCTCGTTTTTCACGGCGCTGTAGAGCTCCGCCGAGTGCAGAAGAACCTTCGTCGGGATGCAGCCGACGTTCAGGCACGTGCCGCCGAGGCTGCCCTTCTCAACCAGAGTCACTGCAGCGCCGAGCTGCGCCGCGCGTATGGCAGCGACGTATCCGCCAGGCCCTCCGCCTATGACTACGATCCTCTTGCCCATGTTTTTCGCCCCTTACAGCAGGAACAGGTCTGGGTTCTCGACCAGTTCCTTCAGGCGGCTGAGGAACATAGCTGCGTCGGCGCCGTCCACCAGACGGTGGTCGGCTGCAAGGCAAAACGCCGCCATCGGACAGATCTTTATTGACCCGTCCACGACTACCGGTTTGTCTATAGTCCGGGCTATGCCGAGTATGGCGGCCTCAGGCGGGTTGATTATCGGGGTGAACGAGTCCACGCCGCGCCCGGGTGCGCCGAGGTTCGATATGGTGAACGTACCGCCCGCCATCTCGTCGCCAGTGAGAGCGCCCTTACGCGCCCGCGCGACGAGGTCGTCACGCTCCTCCGCTATCTTAGCCAGGCCCTTCGCCTGGACGTCCTTCACGTTCGGGACTATCAGGCCTCCGTCGAGCGCCACGGCCAGGCCCACGTTCACGTAGTCGTGCGTTATGAAGGCGCTAACTTTGCCTGCGCTGTCGGTCTCGGCGTAGGCGTTGACCATCGGGAACTGCATCAGCAGCGAGGCGCAGAACTTCATCAGGACGTCGTTCAGGGAGATCTTGACCTTCCCGCCGCGCTTTGCTAGGGCGTCGTTGTACTTAGCCCGAAGCGCGTTGATCGGCCCCATGTCCACGTCCATGAAGTAGTGCACGGACGGGATGGACGACGTGCTCTGGAGCATGCGGGAAGCCACGACCTTGCGCATCTGAGTGGCAGGCACGCGGTTTTCGCGGGCCGCAGCCTTTTCGCTGCCCATCGCAATGGCCGCCTCGGCGCCCTTTATGGCCGCCTCGACGTCGGCCTTCATGACGCGCTTGCCGCCAGTATCTATGGACGAGAGGTCGACCCCGCCCTCTGCCGCCATCTTCGCAGCGACAGGTGAGGCCTTGACCTTTTCTCCCGCTGCCGCCCCCGCCGCCGCCGCTGCCTCAACGTCGCGGGCCACGACCCAGCCGTCAGGGCCGGTGCCCGGCACTAGGGAGAGGTCAACGCCACTCTCGCGCGCCAGCTTTTTCGCCTTAGGAGACGCCTTGTAGTGCATCGATGGCTGAGCAGTGGGCTGTGCAACAGCCGCCGCCTGAGCCGCAGGCTGAGCAATAAGCTGGCTGGCCGCTGGCTCCTGCTCTTGCTTTGCTACCGGTACTGCCTCGCCTGGGGCCACTATCACGCCGAGCGGGGCTCCCACCGGAACCTCCTGGCCTATCTCCACAGTTATAGCCCCTAGCACGCCGTCGGCGGGGCTTTCCACGTCAACCGTCAGCTTGTCCGTCGCGACCGTGTAGAGGAGCTCGCCCTTCTTGACCGTGTCGCCGACCTTCTTCTTCCACTCCTGCACTGAGCCGCTGTTCATGGTGAGGCCCAGCTTCGGCATGGTGATCGTCGTCGCCATTTGCCGTCCCCCCAGTAATTAGAACAGCTTGCGCACGGCGTTGTAGATGGTGTCGGCCGTGACCCTGTAGGCCTGCTCCAGCGGGCGAGCGAAGGGAATCGGGGTGAATGGCGCGCCCACGCGGACTATGGGCGCATCGAGGCAGTCGAGCGCCTCCTCGGCGACGGTCGCGGCGATCTCAGCTCCGAAGCCGCCCTGCTTCACCGCCTCCTGAGCCACGCAGAGCCTGCCCGTCTTGGCCACGGACTTCAGCACGGCATCCTTGTCCCACGGGGAGAGGCTGCGAAGGTCTATCAGCTCGGCCTTGATCCCGTCGGCTGCGAGCTTGTCGGCGGCCTTCGCGGCGTGGTTCAGCATCATCGACCACGACACTATCGTGATGTCAGACCCCTCGCGGTCAACGCGGGCCTTGCCTATCTCGACCAGGTGCTCGCCCTCAGGCACGTCGCCCTTCATCGAGAAAAGCCCCTTGTGCTCAAAGTACATGACCGGGTTGTCGTCGCGTATGGCGGACTTCAGAAGCCCCTTTGCGTCCGCCGCGTTGGACGGGATGACGACCTTCAGGCCGGGTATGTGGGTGAACCAAGCCTCGACGCACTGAGAGTGCTGCGCCGCCGCCTGATTTATTATGCCGTCGGGGGCACGCACCACGACAGGCACGGTCTTCTGGGCGCCGAACATGTAGTGAACCTTGGCCATCTGGTTGAAAATCTCGTCCATGCACACGCCGACGAAATCCGCGAAGTGCATGTCGGCCACGGGGCGCATGCCGGCCAGAGCCGCTCCCACCGCCGCGCCGATTATCGCTGTCTCGCTTATCGGGGTGTCCCTGATCCTGTCCGTGCCGAACTTGTCGGGAAGCCCCTTGAACTGCCCGAAGATGCCGCCCTGCCTAGCGATGTCCTCGCCCATGACGAAGACCGTCGGGTCGCGCTTCATCTCCTCCTCCATGGCCTCCAGAGTCGCCTGAGAAAAAGTGATGTTCTTCATAAGTCTGCCACCTCCAACAACAAAGCCACTCAAACGTACAGGCCGGAAAAGAGCTCGGAGGCGTCCGGCTCAGGCGACTCCTGAGCGAACTTCAGCGCGCCGGCTATCTGATCGTCAACTTTGCTCTGAACGTCGGCCAAGTCCTTCTTCGTGAAGACCTTGGAGATCTTCCTCTCGAAAAGCATGATGGGGTCGCGGTCGTCGACGTTCTTCTGAACCTCCTCGCGGGTGCGGTACTTCTCCGGGTCTCCCACGAAGTGCCCGTCCACTCGGTAGGTCTTGCACTCCAAGAAGGCGGGGCCGTTGCCGGCGCGGATGTAGTCTATCTGCTTCTTGGCGCCCTCGTAGACGGAAAGCACGTCGTTGCCGTCCACTATCACGGCTGGCATGTTGTACCCGTACGCCCTCTGCGCGATGTCGTCGACCGAGGTCGCGGTGCGGTAGGGCGTCGTTGACGCGTACTCGTTCATCTCGCAGACGAAAAACAGGGGCAGCTTCCACACCGCGGCGAAGTTCGCGGCCTCATGGAAGGTGCCCCTGTTGCTGGCCCCGTCCCCGAAGAAGACCACGGAGACGTCGTTCCTGTTCTGCATCTTTATGGCCAAAGCCGCGCCGAGCGCCAGGTTGTAGCCGCCTCCGACCACGCCGTTGGCTCCGAGCATACCGACGCTGAAGTCAGCGATGTGCATCGAACCGCCCTTGCCCTTGCAGCAGCCGGTCTTCCGCCCGAAAATCTCCGCCATCATGTTGTTGAGGTTGGCACCCTTGGCTATAGTGTGGCCGTGGCCGCGGTGCGTGCTCTCGATGTAGTCGCTGTTGGTCAGGTTGGCCATGACGCCAGTCGCTATAGCCTCCTCGCCGATGTAGACGTGCACAAAGCCGGGAATCTCACCGCCGAGGAACTTCTCCCGCACGAGCCGCTCAAACCTGCGGATCTTGACCATGGTCTCGTAGAACGAAAGAAGACGCTCCTTGCCGTACTGCTGAACCGATACCTCCGACGCCATCCTCGTTATGTTAGGTGCGTCCATAATACGACCTCCATTCGTGTTGCCACTACGCGCGAAAGGCGCGCAACGGCAAGTATATAACATAAATTACTTTTTGATCATCATTGCGTCTCCGAACGAGAAGAACCTGTATCCCTCGGCCAGGGCCGCGGCGTAGGCGTCCTTCAGGGCGGCGAGGGCGTGACTGTCCTCCATCCCAGAGATTTGCCCTACGAACGACGCCACCAGCATCAGGAGCGAGCTCTTGGGCAGGTGGAAGTTGGTGATGAGCGCGTCCACCACGCGCCAGCGGAAGCCCGGCCGTATGAAAAGCGACGTCTCCCCCGCGCCAGTCCTGACTAGGCCTTCGCTGTCCGCGTGGGACTCAAGGGTTCTGGCCACGGTCGTGCCCACCGCGACGACGCGCCCGCCGCGCTCTCGGCACCGCCTCACCGCCTCCGCCGCGTCCGCCGACACCTCGCAGTACTCGGAGTGCACCACGTGCTCCCGTATGTCCTTGACCTTCACAGGGCGAAACGTCCCCAGCCCGACGTGCAGCGTAACCCGAGCATTAACAACGCCTTTAGCCTCAATCGCCGCGAGAAGCGGGAGCGTGAAGTGCAGCCCTGCCGTGGGAGCCGCAGCCGACCCGTCCCTCTCGGCGAAGACCGTCTGATATGCAGCATGAAAAGAACCGCGAGTCCCTGCATCTTCCTTTATATACGGCGGAAGTGGCGTCCTGCCGTAGCGATCAAGAAAGGCCGTCACGTCCTCTTTTGATGCTCCGACCTCGACGACCCGAACCCCGTCCGATTCAGTCGCGATAATTTTTATCTCTCTGTCCCCGACGAGCACGCTGTCGCCGTCGCGCAGCCTCCGGCCTGGGCGAACCAGCGCCCTCCATGTGCCGTGGGCGTGGGCATGGGCATGGGCGCAGAAAACGTCTTCCCCAGCCTGCACGGGGGAGAGCAGGAGGAGCTCTGCCCTGCCGCCGCCCGTTCTAGTTCCGACGAGGCGGGCCGGTATGACCCGCGTGTCGTTGAGCACCAGCAGGTCGCGGGGCGTGAGGTAGTCCGCGACGTCCGAGAACCGCCTGTGCTCGATTCGTTCGCCGTCCTTCCCGGCGTGCCACACCAGTAGGCGGGAGGAGTCGCGGGGGACGGCCGGGCTTTGGGCTATGGCGGAGTCAGGCAGGGGGTAATCCCACGCGTTGATGTCGGTGATGTTCAAGTCGTGAATACCCGCGCTATCGTCTCTGGCAATATTCGGTGCTCCTCGGCCAGGATGCGGGCGCTCAGGGTCTCCTCCGTGTCGTCAGGCAGGACCGGGACCGCGGCCTGGGCGAGTATCTGGCCTCCGTCCAAGGTCTCGTCCACCATGTGAACCGTGCAGCCAGCGACCTTGACCCCGTGAAGCAGCGCCTGCCTCTGGGCGTGGAGCCCCGGGAACGACGGCAGCAGCGATGGGTGGATGTTGATTATCCTCCCGGCGAAGCGCCTGACGAACGGGCCGCTAAGCACGCGCATGAAGCCGGCCAGCACGACGAGGTCGACCCTCTCCCCCTCCAGGCACTCAGCTATTTTATCCTCGAACTCCCCTTGCTGGGGGTACGCTCCGCGCTCGACCACGAACACCGCGCACTCCTTCCGTCCGGACACGCGGGCCAGCGCCCCCGCGTCCCGATGATCCGAGACGACCGCCGCGACCGTGGCGCAGAGCCGTCCCTCGTCGATCGCCTGAAGTATCGCCCCGAGGTTGCTGCCCCGCCCCGAGACAAGGACTCCAAGCCTCGTAGATAAAAGTGCCATGCTTAACGCCTCCCTTATTTCATTATAATAACCTAATGGACAAGATGAAGGCGTTTCTCGACGGACTTTATTACGCTTACAACCGGCGGGAGCTGGTGTTCCCCGACCCGCTGGCGTTTCTCTACGAGTACGACGGCCTGCGCGACCGCGAGGTGGTTGGGCTCGTGGCCTCGTGTCTGGCCTATGGCCGCGTGGCTCAGATAATGAAGAGCGTTCGCTCCGTGCTGGACGTCCTTGGGCCTCGTCCGGCGGATTTTCTGATGAACAGTCCTGCCGCTCTGCCCGCCCGTCTAGCGGGGTTCAAGCACCGATTCACAACCGGCTCTCAGATGGCCGGCCTCCTAGCCCGCGCTGGAGAGGCGATAAGGAAGGACGGATCGTTGGAAAACCGCCTTCGGAATATTCACTCGGAGAGGAGCCGCGCAGACGGTAAGGGACACGCTCCCATGCTCGACGCGCTGGACGGTTTAGCGCGCTTCCTTTCGGGGCCCGCTGACCTAGCAGGGTCTGGTTTCCCTCTAATTGCGGCCCCGAGCGGAGGCAGTGCGTGCAAGCGCCTGATGCTCTACGTCAAGTGGATGACGAGGTGCGACGAGGTCGACCCCGGAGGCTGGAACGTGTTTGACCCGCGAGACCTGATAATGCCGATAGACACGCACATTCACCATATAGCCCTGCGCCTGGGCCTGACGAGCAGAAAGCAGGCCGACATGACGGCCGCGCTGGAGATAACCGAAGCTCTGGCGAAGGCGTCGCCGCTTGACCCTACGCGCTACGACTTCGCCCTGACGCGGTTCGGCATAAGAAGCGGCTCGGGGAAGGCGTTTCCCTCGGGGAAGGCGTTCCCCTCGGGGAAGGCGTTCCCTCTGAGCGTGGACGCGCTGGTGAATCTGTACAATGGGGGAAGGGGAGGAAATTTGTAGTATTATGGAAGAAAGGGGTCTTAGTTTTCGGCTGGGAGGCCATCGCCATCTTCGCCCCGCCCCTGTACGCGGCCGCCGACGTGAGCCGCGATCCGGTGTTCCTTGAGCAGGAGATGCGCAAGCTGAACTTCGACAGCGAGGGCGGGGCGCATCATGTCGACATGCTGGCCAGGATCAACCTGCTCGGCGGCGAGGAGCCCGTCGTGTTCTGCCACATCGAAATTCAGGGCAAAGGCGGGGGTGACCTGCCGACTCGGATGTATGCCTATAGATCGGAGATATACCTGAAACTCAAGGTCGATCCAATCGGCATAGTCGCCCTGACCGACAAAAGGCCCGAGGGTGAGAAGACGTTCTACATCTGGAAGCAGTTTGGCGTGGTGTCGTTCTACAAGTACCTGACCGTGTCGATCCTGGACTTGCCGGACGAGGTTCTTCTTGCGAACGACAGCCACATAGGCTTGGTGCTCTACGCCCTGAAGTGCGCCAAGAAGAGCGGGAACGACGAGGGTATGAAGTTCCGCTACCTCAAGGAGCTCTCCAAGATGTGGCTGGAGCGGAAGTGGGAGCCCAAGGACAAGGCCGATATACTTTTGGCTTTGGACTACCAGATGAGGCTGCGGGACCCGGACTACAGGCGGCAGATGGTCGAGTACATGAGTGAGTTGACCGAGGCCGCTGGGGAGGAGGAGAGACATATGTACGTGTCTATGTTCGAGGAAGTTTATTCGGCGCAGGGCCGCGCCGAGGGCATGGCGCAGGGCATGGAGAAGGGCATGGCGCGAGGTATGGCGCGGGGCCGCACCGAGGGCCGCGCCGAGGTCGCTCGTTCCATGCTCGCCGACGGGCTTCCGCCGGAGACCGTGCGCAAGTACACGGGCTTCACCAAGAGCGAGATCGCCAGGCTCAAGAAGGCGGACGCGTAGAGTAACAAAACGGCACAAAACAGCGCGGGGGCTCCCCAACAGGAGAACCCCCGCGCCAGTTTCTGACTGCGGCTATCCGGCTAGGCCGCTACCGCAGCCTGCGGCCCCGCACATACGCACACAGCAGAGCCAGCAGTACTCCGACACCAGCCGCCTCGTCCGCGTCGCAGCCGCCGCCGCCCTGATCGCCGCTGTTGTTCTGAGAATTGTTGTTGTCGTCGACGACGCCCTCCGCCGGCGTCACCGCGGCCTGCTCGTTCGCCCACGCCTTCTTCTCGTTAGCGCCGTTCGCGTTGACCGCCTGAACCGCAAACTTGTACGCAGTGCCGTTCGTCAGGCCGGATACTGTCCCAGTTACGGTCGCCGACTCGCTTGCCGGCGGGGTCAGAGAAGTCGTCTTATCCGCCACGTTCGTGGGCTGCTTGTACGCGGTCACGACGTACTCTATTATCGCGCTGCCGCCGTCGTAGCTCGGCGGGGCGAAGGTCACCGTGGCCGCTGCGTTGCCCGCTTCAGCCGTGACGTTCTGAGGCGGCCCAGGCACCGTCGACGGCTTCGGCGTCACCGCGTCAGTCCACGCCTCCGCGCCCTCGCCGTTCGCGTTGATCGCGTAAACCGCAAACAAGTACGCGGTGCCGTTCGTCAGGCCGGATACGGTCGCAGGGCTCTTCACCACCGGGTTCGGGGGGCTCGGGGGGCTCGGGGGGCTCGGGGAAACCGTCGCTTCTACCGGCGTTAAGCCATCCTCCTGATACGCTGTCACGACGTACTCCGTTATCGGGCTGCTGCCGGCGCTCTCCGGCGCTTCAAACATGACCGCGGCCCTTGTGTTGCCCGCACTAGCCTTGACGTTCTGAGGCGGCCCAGGCAATGTTTCGTCCCGCTCCGGCGTCACGGTGTTCGACCGCCCATCCTCGCCGGGGCCGATCTCGTTGACAGCATGAACCGCTAAGACGTACGAAACGCCGTTCGACAGGCCGGATACGGTCGCCGACGTGCCTGTCTTCGGGTTCGGGTAAGCCGTCTTTACCGCCACGTTATCGGGCTGCCGGTACGCGGTAACGACGTACTCCGTTATCGCGCTGCCGCCGTCGCTCGCCGACTTGTCAAATCTGACAATGGCCTTTGTGTCGCCGGACACAGCAGTGACGTTCAGAGGCTTTCCCGGCACAGTCGCCGGCGTCACCGTGTTCGCCCACTGCTCCGTGCCAATTCCCCTCTCGTTCTCTGCCGCCACCTTGAACTGGTACGCCGTCCCGTTCGTCAGCGAACTTGCCACGTATGAACTCGCCGCCGCCGGAAGCGTGACTGGCGCGCCGAGGGTTGAGTCGTGGCTCATGGTCACGCTGAAGCTCAGTATTGGGGTGTCCTCGCTGACTAGCGGCGCGTCGAAGCTGACCGTTACACTTTCGTTGCCGGGCGTCGCGACGACGTTTTTGGGCGCTCCGGGAGTGCTCTTGTGCGACAGCGGGACGACGTCCAAGAACCAATCCGACCAGTCGCTAGAATCGACGGAGTTCCACGCCCTGACGCGCAGATCGTACGACACTTCCTCCCTCATATCGAGCAGCGAGAGCACGACAGGCACGCCCGGCTCCGTATGCGGAGTCGCCGCAAGAGTACGGGTCGACGAACCGTCGGCGCCGCAGCTCAGTTCGACGTCGTAGCTTAGAATACGAGCCCCGCCAAGCTCCCGCCACGTCACCGCCGCCAACGTAACCTCGGCTGCATCCTTCTGGGGCGTTGCGCTGGTGATGGTCGGCGCCAAGGGGACGTCCGGCAGCACCTCAAGCGGCACTACCACCTCGTCGTAATACACGTCGTTGCTAGCCTTCAGAGTGAAACTATAGCTGCCGGCCTCGACGTTCGGCTCGCCGGATATGTCTAAACTGGAGTCGTCCGACGTCACCGTCAGACCGTTAGGCAGATCGCCGTCCGTTGTCCACGTGATCGGCGTGTCGCCGGTAGCGGTGAACTCCAAGTCGTACGGCTCCCGCACGTAAGCGAGGGGGATGCTGGCGGGGGAGTGTATCGTCGGCGCATAGTACACACGATCACTGCCCGTCGCTATAGCGCCGCTGATCGTGTACCCGGGATAAACATTAATCGTCCCGTTGTTGGTCAGCACAGCGCCATCAACGAGCGTCAGCGACCCGCTGCCTGAGGGCGACCCCAGCCAAGGCGAACAATCCTCCGGTATGGTCAACTCGCTCCCGCTCTGCAGCGTGACGCTCCCTGCCAGCGCGATGTTCGCGGCCTTGACGGAGGCATCCACACTGACGTTGCCGCTCAAAACCAGCGTGCTCTGTCTGTTATTGTCGCCTATGCCGGGGGCTCCGTGGGCTGTTATCGTGCCGCCATTGATGATGATCTTGCCGGCGTCGTTTTCGTGCGCCGAGGGGTCTTGATAGCCGTTGCCGCCTATGGCTGCTGCGCTCCACGCACCATCTGACGCCGTAGGCATATTTATTGTCAGCTCGCCGCCGCCGCTGATGCTCAAAGTCGCGTCGTAAGGCACGTGGAAACCGGCGTAGGTGTTTCCACTAACATCGTCTTCACCAGTAACAGAGTTAGAGTTTGAGAGCCTGAGAAAGACCGTGCTGTTGCCTTCAATGTCGAAGGCTGGGCCGCCGGAGCTATCGCTCATGACGAATTCGACGCCATCGAGCGTGACGTCGACGCTGAGGCCGCTCCTCACGAGTACGCGCTGCTCTTTAGGTGATGTGTCGCCATCGCCGGAGATGATGTAGGTGCCGTCCGCCGTGATGGTCAGGACGTTGTCGTTCCATTCATGTCCGGGGTCGCCGCCAATGCCCAGATCCGCTGACGCCGGGGTGGGGGGGAGTAGGCGCAGCAGCAGGAGAAGGAGCAGGGCGCACGGCGTTTCTCGTGACTTTGTACTGCACATAACAACTGCCTCCATTCTAGGGAGAGTGCTCGGATGAGGGATTTTTACTTGCCCTTGCCCTTTCCCTTACCCTTACCCTTCCCCTTTCCCCTACTGGCGCTACTCCATGCGTAGACGCACAGCAGGGCCAGAGAAAACGCTCCGGCTCCGACAACGCCGCAGCTGCCGCCGCTGTCACCGCCGCCGACGCTCTGGTCGCGCTGGCCGTCGTTGTCTATCCCGCCGTCGTTCGCCACGTCGCCATCGTTCTCGCCAGGCCCCTCCACAGGGCCGATCGGCGAAACCGGCTCGCCGTTGTTCACCCACAACTCCGGGCCGGCACCCAGCGCGTTGACAGCCTGAATCGTAAAGTAGTACGCCAAGCCGTTCTTCAGGCCGGTCACGGTTATCGGGCTCGTCTCCCCAAAGACAGGCGCCCCCTTCATAGTCACCCCGTCCGCGCTTTCATAGTACGGGGTCACGATGTAGCCCAGGATGGCGTTGTCGCCGTCGCTGCTAGGCGCGTCGAAGATGATCGTGACGCTCTTGTCGCCGACCTCCACCGTCACGTTCTGCGGCGCCGCCGGCAGGTCGCCGCCGGGGGGCGTCACGGACTCCGACCACGCCTCAAGGCTGTTTCCCGCCGCGTTGACGGCCTGAACCTTGAAGCGGTACGTCGTGCCGTTGTCAAGCGAGACCACCTCTAGATGAAGCTCCTTGCCAGTGCGTATCCCATCGTCAAAGTTCCTGCCGTGGTACGGGGTAACGATGTAGTCCGTTATCGGGCTGCCGCCGTCACTCACAGGCGCCTCGAAGGTGACTATGGCCATCTTGTCGCCGGCCTGCGCTATGACGTTCCGAGGCTGGCTGGGGGGGATGGGCATATCCGGCTGCGGCGTGACGCGGGCGAACTCGGACTCCTCCGACCACTCGCTCTCCCCGACGGAGTTCCTGCCGCTGACGTGCACGTGGTAATCCACGCCGTTCTCCAGCCCGGTCAGCAGGAGGCCGGCCATGGTGTTCGCCTCGACGGGCGGATACACGTCGATGGGGCGGACTTCCTCGTAGGCGGTGCCGTCCAGCTCGAAGTTCAGCTTGACCTTGTAGTCAAGGATGGGGGCGCCGCCCAGAGCGTCCGCCGAAGCCCCGTGCAGCCTGACGTATGCCATCTTGTTGCCGGCGTCTATCTGCTGGATGACCGGCGGCAAGGGGACGTTAGGCAGCATCGTGAGGTAGACGTGATGCGAGCTCTTCCCCACGTCGTTGGAGGCCGTCAAAGTGAAGACGTGCTCACCGGCCATCAGGTCAAGCGGGACGCCGGATATGGTCTGCGCACCCACGTCCAGAGACAAGCCCTTCGGCATACCGCTAGTCGTCCATGTGATCGGCTCCGTACCACTAGCCTCGAACGTCAGGACGTACTCGCCATCCCTCTCAAGAACCGGCGAGCTGGAGGACAGCAGGCGTATCACGGGCATCAAGGTATTGACGAACACGCCATTGCCCTCGTTATCGATATAGCCCTTGTTCTCGCTGGCGAGTGTCCCCGTGAGGTCTGAGATCGTCCCGGCGTTGTGGATCGTCCCGTTGTTGATGACCGTCCCGTTGTTGACGATCCCCCCGGTTGCGCTGATCTCGATCGTGCCGTCGTTTGTCAGCGTGACGCCTGGGGCGATCGTCAGAACGCTGGGCAGCGGGAACGTCGCCTTCGCCAACACGGTCATATCCTCCCGTAGCGTGACGTCCCCCGCTAGAGTGACGCTTTTGTCCTCGTTCAAGATGCCCCTTGTTATTACGCGGTCAGCGCCCTTCGCGCCCACTATCGCGTACACCGTGGCGTCGCCGTTCAAAGTGAACGTGCCCTGCTGGTTGAGGCAATAGTTGTCTATGCCAGCGGCGTCGCCTATGCCTGGCGTGTCGAAGCCGCCTGGCGCAGTGGAGGCTCTCACTATGCCGCCGGTGACGGTGACTTCTAGCGGAGTGAGGTTAAGCGGGTCGGCAAGCAGCTGGTCACGATGCTTTTTGGCGCTTCCGATGCCCGCCGCACCGTGGCCTCCAACGGCCTCCACGTAGCCGCCATGTATCTCGATGCGGTGGCCGGCGCCTTTATAGCCGCCGCCTATGCCGGCACCGCCGCCATCGGTGATATTGCCGCCATAGGCTCTCACCGTGCCGCTGTGGATGATGATAGTACCGGCCTCCATTCTCCTTTCCTGGTCCTCCCACTCTTCGTCATATTCAGTGCCGTCGCCGCCTATACCGGCACTTCCAAGCGCACGTACACCGAATGCGCTGTATCCAAAGGACGTTCCGCGCGCTGTCAGCGAACCGGAACCGTAGATGTGCAAAACCGCGTTGTGAGGCACGCGCAAACCGGCGCAAGCTATTCGATAGTTACCGTACCACCCAGTATCATAGCGCCCCCCACCGCCCATCAAGGCGTTCTCTCCAAAGAGCCTGAGGTGAACTGTTGTAGAACTGCTGCCCGTCCCGATGTCGAAGGCCGAACCGCCGCCCCTACCCTCACCGCGCCATATTTCTTCGCCTGCTGGAGTGTAGTCGTTGCGTATGCTCTTGACCTTGATGTCGACGTTATCGAACGTGATGTCGACGCTGAGGCCATTCTTAACGAGGATGCGGTCGCCCGTCTGGTAGCCCTTGCCGGAGATGGTGTATGTACCATTCTTCGTGATGTTCAGAATGTAGCCCTTGACAGGGTTCGTCGGGGTGGCGTCGTTGTAGACGACCTGGTAAGTGCCGTTCTCCAGCAACTTAGCGTTCGGGAAGTCATAATCCAGCACCCAGCTCCAGCCGTCAGTCGAGCCGTCAGCCGCGGTGACGTTGAAGCCGCCGTCAGACGGGTCGCTGGCTGCCATCGCTGGGGTAGAAACCGCCAGCAGGGCCAGTATAAAGATCAGAAGGGAGATGAAGGAACGGCCAGAACGCCTCTTGTGGTGGGCCAGCCCTATCAACCCCGCCACAGCGCACAAAACCGCTATGAACGGCCACGACCCCGCCGTGCATCCGCTCCCATCGCCGCCGCCACCGGAGTTTTGAATCGCACTGTCGCCGCTAATAAGCGACAGCCCCAGCGTCATGTCACCGTAAACTATATCAGGCGATATAACCTGATAGTACTTGCCGTCGTCCACCGTCGTCCACTCCACTCGTGAAACCGATAGATAATGCCTCAGGTCGGCCAAACTCGACGCCCTGCCCGTGACGGACAGCACGGAAGTCCCGTACGGCACCGGGGTGCCGGTCCAGTTGATCGTCGGCGCGTACGTCACGCTGGTGTAGTTCCTCCCAAGAGCCGCCTCCACCTCGCCCAGCTTGTGCGTGTCAACGCCGTCGGCCAGAGGCGCCTCCAGCACGAACGTCATGCTCCCGTCGAGGTCCTGAGATTCGCTGATCTTCCACTCTGACGGTACACTAGTCTTCAGCAGCGTCCATGGCAGGCCGTCGGAGGCCAGTGTCCTGACCTGCACGCCGTAGTGCGCCGTCGCCGTCCCGTCCGCGGCGAACACGGTGTACGTCTGCTCGCTGTCGCCGGAGAAGTCATGGAAGCTGCCGTTCCCAGGCGTGATGACAGTCCCAGTGTTGGGCAGCGTGAAGATAAGCGCGAGGTTGGAAAGGTCAGTCCCGACCGGCGCGGTGATCAACCACCCATCGAACTGCCGCACCATATGCGCCTCCGTGGTGAGTATCTCCCCTGTCGCGCTGACGAGCGTCACGAGGCCGCTCGCGATGTCGGTCGAGCTCTTCGATCCGCCCTCGGTGTCGTTCTCGTTCCAAATGTACGTCCCGTCGCCGTCGAACGTGCCGTTGATGATGCCCTTCAGGTTGTTGAGCGTGCCACGGTTGTTGATCGTCCCCGACAAAGTGTCGATGACGCCGGAGTTGTTGAGCGTGCCGCCCTCCTCGATGTCGATCGTCCCCTCGTTGTTCAGCCGCCCCTCGTTGTTGAGCACCCCACCGTCGGCTATGCGGATGTAGGAGTTAGGCCCGTTGTACAGGAGGGCGTCGGCCTTGTTGTTGAGGACCCCGTCGACAAGGAGGGAGCCGAAGTCGTTCAGAGTCCCGTAGTTGTCCAGCGTGCCGGTCGCGGCCACGTAGATGAGCGCGAAGGGAATATGGGCGCTGACGTACTCCTGCACGCCAGTGAAGCGGTTGTTGATGACGGCGTCCTGCTCGTTGACTATCCTGCCGTAGCCCATCACGGTTCCGGAGTTCTCGAACGTGCCCTTGTTGTCCAGAGTGCCGGAGTTCTCGATGACGCTCTTGTTGTCCAGAGTGCCATAGACCAAAAGGGTGCCGCCGGCCTCGACCGCGATCGTGCCGTGGTTGACAGCCGTCCCGCGGATCACCGCGGTAGTGCCGGACTGGACGAGTAAAGTCTCGTCAAAGCTGACTGTGAAGTCGTCAGGCAGAGGCGCAGTCCCACCAACGATCCAAGTGGTATTATTCAAGGTCAAAGTCCCGCCAGTCCCAAAGGGGGCAGTCGACCCCGACCCACCACTATCGTTAGTCTCGCCAAACGCGTTGCCCTTATCCACAAGCACCAGCCCGCGGTTAGTCAGCTTCCCAAAGACAACGCTCAGCAGCCCGCCCTCCTCAACGATAATAGTACCGTCGTTGGTGGCCTCCGAGCCCTCCGGAAGCGTGAGCACCTGACCGGAGGCGATCTTCAGAGTCTCGTTAGGAGCCAGATAGAAGCCGTTGGAGATGCCCGCATCGTCAGTGCCACTGCCGGAGAGCGTCCCGACGCCGTTGCTAAAGGAAAGAACCGTCCCTCCCACGTCCCCGCTGAGAACGCCCTTAACAAGCACCAGCCCGTCGTTGTTAATGATCTGCCCGTTCAAATCCAGGGTGAACCCCTCAGGCACGGCCAACGTCGCACCCTTCGGGATGGTCAGCCCCTTTTGCAGGGCGATGACTTTGTTGGCCTCGTCATAGGTCAGCACGGGGTCTACTATACCGTACTGGTAAGGAACGTCAGGACGCACTTTCCAGCCGCCTGGCGTGAGGATTCCCTTCGCCGCGTATTCACCTACATCGTGAAGCACGGTATAAATCTGCCACCCCTCAGCATCGTAGTACAGATCGAGATCGCTTCTGTTCCACACGATCGATGTCGACAACAGCACCATCCTGCGGCCGTCCATTAGGTTGACGTCGATATTCCCAGTGTCAACGTCAACGTCCAGAGTAAAGGAGCCGCCTTCACCAGTTCCAATGGGCCAATGAGGGGATATCGCTATGATGGAACCGCCGGCGAGGTCGATCTTGTCTTTTGTTACAGCGCCCGAACCAGGGCCGATAGCGGGGCCATTGCCTCCGGTGTGTGCGATGACAGAGCCGCCGTTGATGGTGATGACGTTGCTGGGGACGATGCCCAAGGTGTTGTAATTCCATGCGCTGCCGATGGCGGCGCCATTGCCTGTGGCAGAGGTTGTGAAGGCGTCAACGAATCCGCCGCTGATGGTGATGGTGCCGCCGTCAGCTCTGGTTCCTGCCCCGATACCTGCAGCCAAATTACCATGCGCTGTGACTAAGCCGCCAACGATCGTGATCTTCCCGTCGACGTTGCCATTTCTGGGGGCTACCCCGCTGCCAATGCCAGACACAAAGCCGCTTGTCACGATCGCTTTGACAATGCCGCCGGTGATGGTGATGTCGCCCGCCTCGCCGCCGTCCCATGTGCCGTTATCGTTAGCTAAGTTGTCACTGTATTCGCTGCCTCCTCCTCCGATGCAGGCCGCGCCCCTGCTGGTACCCTCTTCGACGTATGCGTTCACCGCGCCGCCGTTGATGACGATGGTGCCCCCGTCGCCATGCCAGCCGCCGCCGATGCATGCGCCGCCGCTTTGCTGTCCGCTTAGGCCATAGCTGCCCGTCGCGTTGATTGTTCCGCCGTTTATGGTTATATTCCCACCAGCCTCGCCGCGGTTGCCCCCGATGCCAGCCCCGTAGACGCTGATGGCCGTCAACCCCCCGGCCAGCGAGCCATCGCCCGCCGCACTAGTAATGGTCAGGGTCGCCCCCTCAGGCGCCGCTATCCCCGCCCAGTCCCCCCCCGGACTTGAGGAAGTTCTGCCCCGCCAGCCGCAAGGTCACCGACGCGCCCGGCATGATCTGGAAGGCCCCCGAGTTGAACGCGCCGACGTCCAGCGTGAGGTCTTCTATCAAAATGTC